>NZ_JBBPEV010000002.1:337368-528643 GCF_038069945.1 Aquabacterium sp. A3
TCGCCTTCAACCAAGCCTGCGTAGACCGCATTGGCGGTGCTCACGGTGGCGCTGGTGGTGCCGTCGTAAGCCTTGCCTGTGGCGGTGATGCCGCTCACTGTCACAGCCTTCTTGGCAATGTCAGCCGTGGTGGTGGTTCCGCTGTTGTCCAGCGCATAGTTGCCCGCACTGGTGCCGCCCAGGGTGATGCCGCTGATGTTGACGGTTTTGGTGGTACCGGCGTTCTTGTCGGCAAAGGCGCCGGTGGCGCTGGCCACGTTCACCTTGCCCACGTCGGCGGCCAGCAATCCGGTGAACTGGGCTGCGCTGGTGTTCAGTGTGGCGGCGGTGGTGCCGTCGTAGGTCTTGTTGGCGGCGGCGATGCCGGTCACGGCGCTGAGCTTGGCCGCGTCAATGGTGAGTGAGCCCGTGGTGTTGCCACTGCTGGCCACCGAGAAACCGCTTTTGAGGATGCTGACGCCCAGGCCGCTGTAGGTGCCTGCGTTGGTAAAACCCGTGACGGTGTTGCCATCTTGGCTAAAGGTGTAATCCGTGCCTGCAACCCAACTGCTGTAATCCGCACCAAAAATACTGCTTGATGACCATAAATCGCTGAGGTTAAATGCTGACGCTTTGTAGGTGTAAGTGCCTGTGAGGGCGTTGAGGGTGTAAGTAATGGGCGTGGACAAGGAGCCACTGACCCATGTGCTACCCGTACCGCTGAAATTCAGGGTGGGGTAAGCACCACCAGAGCCTGCCATGTTCCAGCCCGTGTAAGTGGCCACCGTTTGCAGCTCGGCGGTGGTTTTGCCCACAACGCCTGTGCCAGTGTAGCCAGAACCTACGCCTTGGGTTTGACCAGCGGATTGCGTATCCCAAAAACTATTGGTGATGTTAAGTTGGCTGCCGTACAACGTCTCTACACGGTAACTGCCAATCAGCCCCCCGGTATTGCTTGTGCCGCCGTTCACCGAACCATTGGCGTAGGCATTGCTGATGCTATAAGTGCCTCCTATTCTGGCATTGGCCTCACCAGTCAATCCACCAACATTAAAGCTTGTGCCAGTGACGGTGCCCGTGGCATAGGCATTATCTAAATTAGAGCTTTCAAGTACGCCCACTAAGCCACCAAGAGACCCAATACCCGTAACCGCGCCTGTGGCGTACACTTGGCTCAGCGTAGCCATTGTAGTGGACCCTATCAAACCACCTGCACCGTAGTTACCATCGACCACGGCACGGCTAAACGCTTGTTCTATTTTGCCAGAGGTGAAATTACCGATCAGACCGCCAGCACTACCGCCAAACTGAGCGAGCGCCTTTACCCTGCCACTGCTATATACCTGATATACGTTGCCAGGTTGCACAGAACCTGCGAGCGCACCAACAGAGTTATTGCCCCGCACGTCGGCATTCACCACGCCCACGTCACGTATCGTGCCAGAATACACGGTTCCAAACAGGCCTAATTCGTTTTCAGACGGCCTGTTGATGGTCAGGTTTGTAATGCTGTGCCCAAGACCTGAAAACATGCCGGTGAAACCTGTTTGCGCATTACCTATAGCTTGGAAGCCTAGGTATAGAGCGCCGTCAATATTCCATGAAGAGCTGGCGGTGGCGTCGATATCTGCACCAAGTACGTAGTTGCCACTCAAGTTGCCGTTGATGCCTTGTAAATCAGTACCAGTGGTGCTGCCTTGCGCGCCCAAAGCTGTGATCACTTTGTATTCGGTAACTGTGCCATCACTGCCCAATTTGGTTGAGAAGTTATCACCTGCTTGCAGGTTGATTTTGCCTGTGAAGCCTGTGTCAGTCAGGCCAAAGTTATAGTTGGCGGTGTTGCCTGAGGCAACAGCACCTTGACCGTAGTTAAGCGCCACTTTGCCACCACTGCCCTGCGAGGCATCCAAGGTGGCCAGCACATTGATATTGCGCTCTGCGTTGAGCGTTAAAGTGTTGCCACTGCTCCAAGTGACGTTGTCTTTCACAAAAATATCGCCATTGCCCCCTGCCGTGCCTTGTGTGGCGGTGCTGATGGTGACGTTGTTGCTGGCGAGGTCAGTGCCTAATTGTGTGCCAGTGGTGTTGCCGCCACTGGCGGCAATGGTGTAGTCGTTAGGGTCGATTAACCATGTGCCTGTTTTGCCAGTGCCACCATCGGTGTTGTGCGCTTTGGTGGTGACTTTGTAGGGTTTTGATAAATCCACTTTCGCCGCACTGGTTTCAATAAAGCCACCGTTGCCTGTCTCGGCGCTGGCGTCCAAGGTGCCTGCCACTTTGGTGGTGCCCGCCACCATGCCACCCATGAGGATGATTTTGCCTTCTTGGTGGTTAACGGTTTTGGCTTCAATCACGCCTTCGTTATTCACCACACTGGCCAGCAAGCTATCACGTGCGCCAGCACTGAGAAAAACAGCACCCCCATTGGCTTGAATCAAGCCTTTGTTCTCGGCCAGGTTGTTCAAGGTGCTTTGCTCTACCGTGAGGCCCAGCAGTTGATTGTCGGCAAACCTGAGGCTGACTTGGCTGCCTGCGCCCAGGGCCACCGTGCCACCATGGGCTTGGATGTCGCCCGCATTGGACACCGTGTTGCCAATGAAGGCCACATGGCCGTTGGTGGCCGTGATGCTGCCCTGGTTGACGATGCTGCCGGTGCCGCCATTGCCAAACACTTGGGTGCTGTCACCCCGCTGGCTGAGCGGGTTGAGCGTGGAGGCCACCAAGCCGCCCACGTTCACTTGTGCGCCTTGGCCAAACATCACGCCATTGGGGTTGATGAGCCACACCTGGCCATTGGCATTGAGCTGGCCCAGGATGCGGCTGCCATTGGTGTCCAGAATTTGGTTCACGGCCAAGGCCGTGGCGCTGGGCTGCACGAAGTTGACCACCTCGCCCGCGCCCACGTTGAAGCCTTGCCAGTTCACATTGAGCTGCTGGCTGGTTTGCGTGATGGTGGTGACGGTTTGGTTGGGGGCACCTTGGGTGCTGATGCTGCCCTGGCCGCTGGTGACCACGCCGCCCGTGGGGCCGGCCACGGCCAGGCCCGCCATGCCGCTCAATGCCGCCCCCGTGAGCAAGGCAGCAGCGCTGGCCACCACGCGCGAGGTGAGCCGCGCCGCTGCACGGCCTGCCTGGCTTTTGCCACGGCCTTTCACATGCTCGGCCACCGCCACCCAGGTGCAAAGCGCATCGCTCCAGACGAGCCGGTAGGTGTGGTTCAGGGACGAGTGATTCATGGCAAAGCTCCAACAAGCAGGCAAATTTTTTGAGTGCCGGCGAGTGTGCCCATGTCCGAGAAAACACATTCCATTCAATTCGGTGCAAATCTGTCGAATCCTGTGATTTCGCGGGTTTGCAGGGTGTTTGGCCACGTGAGCGGCGGCCGGCTTGGGCACCTTTGCGCAGATTTGCAAAGAATTGAGGGCGATCAAGCTACAGCTGGTGCGGCCAGAGTCGATTTACAGTGCAGGCCGACCATGTCCCAAGTCCACCCCATCATCGTTGTCGAAGACGATCCAGATCTGCGCTGCGATCTGGTGGACTACCTCAACCTCAAACATCTGCCAGCCAGTGGCGTGGCCACGGCACAGGGGTTCTGGACATTGACGGCAAGCCAGCCGCCGCAGTTGGTGCTGATGGACATCGGCCTGCCCGATGCGTCGGGGCTGGCGGTGGCGCGCCAACTTCGGCAGCGTCACCCTCAGGTGGGCATCGTGATGCTGACGTCGTTTGGCGATGACAGCACGCGGGTTGACGGCCTGGAGGGCGGGGCCGATGCCTACCTGGTCAAGGGCGTGTCGCTGGAAGTGATCGAGGCCACCTGCCGAAGCGTCATGCGCCGCCTGAACCTGCAGGCCGGGGTGCCGCAGGCTGCGCAGGCCCCTGCGGCGTTGCCGCCTGAATCCAGCGATCCATGGCATTTGAATGTCGAACGTGGTGAGCTGCGACTGGGCCGTGGCCTGGTGGGCCTGACCTTGACCGAGGTGAGCTTCTTGCAACGCCTGATGCAAACGCCCGGCGGTGTGGTCAGCCGCACCGAGCTCCTGGCCCACATGGGCAAGGCCGACACCCTGAACAACCTGCGCAACCTGGATGGCTGCGTGGCCCGCCTGCGTCGCAAGGTCGATCAGGAACTGGCCCAGACCATGCCCGTGCGCTCGCATTACGGCCAGGGCTATGTGTCCACTGGCCCTTGCCAGGTGGGCTGAAGGCCAGCCCATGCCCTCATCACGTCAGCCCTGGCCCCACTTGCCCCGCTGGCCGTGGCTGACGCCATGGGCGCTGGCGCTGGGCCTCATCGCACTGAGCTGGGCGCTGATCTTTGCCACGCTGGTGCGTGCGCCCGAGACCCCCGCCGAGCGTCGGCTGTCGCCCGCTGCGGCCTTGCCGGGTGAGGTGACCCGGGCCGAGGCCTGGGCCGCCGCACAAGGTGTGGTGCCCGTGGTGGCGCTGCGCGCTGACCAGCGCGCCCGCCTGCATTCGCTCACGGTGGCCCACTGGTCAGACCCCGGTGGCCGTGCCACCTGGGCCGAGGTGCGCAGCCGCCTGGTGGCGGGCGACTTCAAGCCACGCCCCGTGCCGCATGGCGCCGGTGGCCAAGCCAGTGCCTTTTGGTACGCCGTGCCCCTGCAGCGCCAGGATGTGGTGCAAGGCCGCTGGATTGCCGCCGTGGGCATGCCCTACCTGGACGATGTGCAGGTGTGGCTGGAGCGCGGCGACGGGCGCATCGAGCGCTTTCAACTGGGCGACCACTTCTTGTCAGAGGGCCGGGCCATCAATGCCCGCCACCACACCGTGGGCATGAACCTGACGCCCGATGAGCCCGTGTTGATGTGGGTGCGCGTGCGCACCGACGGCACCATGAAGTTCACGCTCAAGCTGGATGTGCCTGCCGACTACTTCAATGAAGAGGTGGGCACCAGCGCATGGCTGGGCGCTTTCATTGGTGTGCTGGCTTTGGGCAGCCTGAGCTATGTGTTCATTGCCCTGTGGCTGCGCGACCTGATGCTGGGCGCCTACGCCCTGTTCGTGGCCACGCTGGTGATGTTGTACTCGGGCCAGACGGGTTTGTTGATCCAGTTGGTGCCGCAGCCCCCCTGGTGGCTCAATGACCTGTTTGCCGGCTTTGGCACCACGGGGCCCTGGTACGCCGGCGCCCTGCTGTGGGTGATGGCGCTGGACATGGACACCCACCAGCCCCGCATCGCCCGCACGTACCGTCTGCTGGCCCTGGCCTATGCCATGGTGTTGCCCCTGGCCTTCACGCCGCTGTACCGCCATGTGGTCAACGTCAGCTTCTTGATGGGGCTGTTCAGTTCGCCCCTGATCCTGTATTGCGCCTGGGTGGCCTGGCGGCGCTTTCATGACCGCCTGCGCCTGACCTACCTGGTGGCTTTTTTGACCTACCAGGTGGGTGGCCTGGTGCTGGTGGCCACGCTGCTGGGCTGGATCCCCTTCGGCCCCCTGGTGGACATGGCCTACCCCGCGTCCACCCTGTTCCACACCGTGGTCATGGCCATGGCCCTGGCCATGCGCATCGGCCGCATCCGGGACGACCATGTGCTCACGGCCGAGCGCGCCCGGGCCAACCAGCGCTTTGTGGCCATGCTGACGCATGAGTTTCGCAACCCACTGGCGGCCATCGATCGCAGTGCCAACCTGCTGCAGGCCGTGCGTGATCCCGCGCCCGATCAGGTGCAGTCGCGCACGCAAAACATCCGCCAACAGGTGCGCCGCCTGGGCACCCTGGTGGACAGCTTTTTGACCGTGGGCCATGGTGAGCACCTGCCCACCCAGCCCCAATGCACCGAGGTGCCCTTGGCCGAATGGCTGCACAGCCTGCGCTCTGGCCTGGGCGCCGACATGGCCGAGCGTGTGGCCATTGACGTGAGCCCCCCGGACCTGAGCGGCCACATGGACCCCTCGTTGATGCGCCTGGCATTGAACAACCTGCTGGACAACGCCCTGCGCTATTCACCAGACGGTGCGCCGGTGACCTTGCGGGCTGAACGCCTGCCCGATGGTGGCACCTGCCTGAGCGTGCAAGACGAAGGCCCCGGCGCCAGCCCAGACGAACTGGCGCGCCTGGGCCAGCCCTACCACCGGGGCAGTGGCGCGGCAGGCCACCAGGGCACCGGGCTGGGTTACTTCTTTTGCCGACAGATTGTCGAGGCCCATGGTGGGCAACTGAGCGCCCACAACCGCAACCCCGGCGGCCTGCAGGTGATGGTGCGCCTGCCCTGACGACGCCCGGGTGTGGCAGAGCTCACACCCCGCCCCCCCGTGAACGGGTGCTGCGCACAGATTTGCACCGATTTGCTCAGAATTGAACAGACACGGCGCGCGGCCCACTCCCTACAGTTCGGGGCATTCACCCACCGCCACTGTTGAGTTGTTTTCAAGAGATCGCACCATGAACACCCTGATGAAGTTGGGTCTGGGCCTGCTGGCCGCCACCGCTGCGGCGTCGTCGATGGCGCAGCGGTATCAACCTTTCACCTGCGCCGATGTGGTGTTAGGTACGGCTTATTCCGCCTGTCAAACGACTCGACTGCTCAACAACCAAGAGGCCACGTTGCTGGCGGCGGTGCCCAGCGGTTGGGGTGTGACGGGAAGCCTCTACATGGACACTTTGGCGTTCACGAATGAACCGGGCGAAACGGTGATCAGCTTCGCCGCTGTCACGCCAACCAGTACCGAGTTCAAGGCGTCTTATGAATTGACGTTCCGTCAGGCTGTGGAAGGGCCTTTCGTGTTGATTCTGGACCCCACAGTTGTATACACAGGGGTACCTGGCCTAACCCAACTGATTTACAGGTTTGACAATGGGGTGTCTGCAAGCGATACGCTCTCCATAGATATTAAATACAGTCGACATGCCACCCGCATTCCTTACGCCGCCGTCGTCGGTGTGACCACGCCGGTGCCTGAACCCCAAACCTATGCGCTGGCGCTGGCCGGTTTGGGCGTGGCAGGCTGGGCGGCTCGCCGCCGTCAAAAAGCGGCAGCGCTGGCCGCCGCCTGAACCCGCTGGGCGCGCCGCCTGAGGCTATGGCCTCGGGCCCTCACAAGGTGTGCGTGCGGTCGCCGTGGGCAAAGCCGATGGCGTCGAACCACGGCCCTTTCACAAAGCCGATCACCTTGAACAGCTCGCCCATTTCGTGCTCGGCCACCAGCATCTGCAGGGCGTGCCGGGCCTTGAGTTGCTCGGCATTGCTGGCCTCGCCCGTGGCGGCCAGCGCCTCGCCCAGGCCGCAGTTCATCAAGAATCGGCCCTGGCTGGTGTAGCCCAGCACCTCCCAGCCGCCTTCCTGGCCGGCCAGGGCGATGCCCGTGAAGTTCACGTGCGCGGTGATGTCCTTCTCGCCCACCTGGCTCAGCGGGTCGGGGTCGCTGCGGTGGGCGTGGTGGCACATCAGCGTGCCGCCCGTGCGCTGGGGCAGGTAGTACTCGGCCTCCGGGAAGCCGTAGTCCACAAAGAAGGCCGCGCCCCGCGTCATCAGTTGCGCCAGCGTGGTCACAAAGGCTTCGGCCTGGCCGTGGGTTTCGGTCACGGTGCCGGGGGCAAACACCTCGTCGGCGTGTTCGGTGGGCGGGCGCACGCCCTCGGGGGCGGGGCGGTCGGCCCACACAAAGCGCGGGGCAGGGCCCGTCTCGTCCAGCGCCACACCGCGCTCGCTCCAGGCCTGGCCATCCCAGGCCATCAGGTGCACGGGCATGGCGTCCAGCACCTCGTTGCCCACGATCACGCCTTCGATGGCGTCGGGCAGGCTGTCGGCCCACACCACCTTGTGCACCAGCTCGGGGTGGCTTTTTATCAGCCGCTGGTGCTGGCGGTCGCGCAGCGTGCCTGACAGGTCGACGATGGTGTAGCGCGTCAGCCGCTCGCCCAGCGCGTCCAGCAGCTGCTCGGCCAGGGCGCCCGTGCCGGCGCCAAACTCCCACACCTCGGCGGTGCCGGTGGCCTCCAGGGCCTGCGCCACCTGGCGGGCCAGCACCTCGCCAAACAGCGGGGTCAGCTCCGGCGCGGTCACGAAGTCGCTGCCGTCTTGGGGCATGCGGCCCAGCACGCGGCGCCCGCCGCTGTAGTAGCCCAGGCCGGGCGCGTACAGCGCCAGCTCCATGAAGCGCTCAAAGCGCATCCAGCCTCCACGCTCGCGGATCTCGTGCGCCATCATCTCGGCCAGGGGGTGGCCCGTCACCGGGGCGGCCACTACACTGTGGCCCTTGTCGTTGGGGCGTTGCATGCCCCATTGTAAAAAGCTTCCCGCATGCGCCGTTGGCCGGCGCTTTCTGAAAAGGCACCCCATGCCGTCCCACACTGCCCCTGTCGCCCTGGTCACGGGTGCTGCCAAGCGCCTGGGCCGCGAGATCGCGCTCACCCTGGCCCGCCAGGGCTGGGATGTGGCCGTGCACTGCCGCGCCTCGCGCGATGAGGCCGAATCCACCGCCGCCGACATCCGTGCCCTGGGCCGCCGTGCCGAAGTGCTGGCGGCCGACCTGTCGGATGAAGCCGCCACCCGCGCCTTGCTGCCCGCCGCCGCGCAGGCCCTGGGCCGGGTGGATGCCGTGGTCAACAGCGCCTCTACCTTTGAATACGACTCGGCCGCCACCTTCAGCTACGCCCAGCTCGACAAGCACCTGCACGCCAACACCGCGCCGGCCATCGTGCTGGCCCAGGCCCTGGCCGAGCACCTGCAATCGCGTGAAGCGGGGCAGGGCGGCCATGGCCCGGCGTGCGAAGGCGCCGTGGTCAACCTGCTGGACCAGAAGCTGTGGAACCCCAACCCCGATTTCTTCAGCTACACGCTGTCCAAGGCCGCGCTGGAGGCCGCCACGCAGTTGCTGGCCCTGGCCCTGGCGCCGCGCGTGCGCGTGGTGGGCGTGGCCCCGGGCCTGACGCTGACCAGCGACTGGCTGCAGGGCGAGAAGTTCGAGCAACTGCACAAGCTCTCGCCCCTGGGCCGCTCGTCGTCGCCGCATGACGTGGCCGCCACCGTGGCTTTTGTGCTGGCCAACCGCTCGATGACGGGCACCACCGTGCTGGTCGATGGCGGTCAGCACCTGCAGCGCTTCGAGCGCGATTTTTCGATGATGTGACGACCTGCGAGAGACCGATCCATGTCCCTGACCAAAGGCAACCAGACCCTGACCCTGACCGGCCTGCGCTTCAACGCCAGCCTGGGCGTGCTCGACCACGAGATCGGCGTGCCGCAACCCATCATGGTCGACGCCGAGCTGAACATGGGCAGCCAGCCCCTGCTGCCGCACGATGACGAGATCCTGAACGTGCTCGACTACCGCAAGGTGCGCGCCATCATCATCGAAGAGTGCACGGCCGAGCACGTGAACCTGCTCGAAACCCTGATCGGCAAGCTGTGCAAGCGGCTGATGGAGCTGCCGGGGGTGCTGGGGGTGCGGGTGAAGATCGCCAAGCTGGAGATCTTTGATGACTGCGAGGTGGCGATTCGGATGGAGACGGGGCAGTGGTGATGTGCTGTGTGCGGGACGTTTGGCGCGGGTGGCCAACGACGCTCATGTCCCCCGCCCCGGCGTGGCCGGGGCTCCTCCTTTACTTCGCTCTGTTGGCCACCCACGCCAAACGTTTTGCAGCGCTCTGGCAGCCCTCGCCCCACCGCGCGGTGTGAGGGGCAGGGAGGTGGGGTGTACGGCGCAGCGAAGTAAAGGGGGAGACCAGGCGAAGCCTGGGCGGAGGACATGAGCGGAGTCGTACACCCCAGCTCCCTGCACCGGTTTAAACACACCCCAAAACCCCATCCAAGGGGTCCAACCCGGCACTCCGCCCCCAGATCGGCGAAAATCTCGGGATGAACGACGCCGTAGCCCCCCAGATCCTCTCCGCGCCCGACGACGAGGCCAAGGCCAAAAAGCACGCCTTCGAGATGAACAAGCTCAGCAAGCGCCTGCACCGCGAGGTGGGACAGGCCATTGCCGACTTCAACATGATCGAAGACGGCGACAAGGTCATGGTCTGCATGTCTGGCGGCAAAGACAGCTACGCCATGCTCGACATCCTGATGAACCTGCAAAAGCGGGCGCCCATCAGCTTCGAGCTCGTGGCCGTCAACCTCGACCAGAAGCAGCCCGGCTTCCCCGAGCACGTGCTGCCCGAGTATTTTCAGAAAATCGGTGTGCCCTACCGCATCGAAGAGCAAGACACCTACAGCGTCGTCAAGCGCGTCGTGCCCGAGGGCAAAACCACCTGCTCGCTCTGCTCGCGCCTGCGCCGCGGCATCCTGTACCGCGTGGCCAAGGAGCTGGGCTGCACCAAGATCGCCCTGGGCCACCACCGCGACGACATCCTGGAGACCTTGTTGATGAACATGTTCTTCAACTCGCGCCTCAAGGGCATGCCGGCCAAGATGGTCACGGACAACGGCGAGCACACGGTGATCCGGCCCATGGCCTACTGCCGTGAGCAGGACATCGAGCGTTTTGCCACCTACCGCGAGTTCCCCATCATCCCCTGCAACCTGTGTGGCAGCCAGGACGGCCTGCAGCGCCAGGCCATGAAAGAGATGATCCAGGGATGGGACCGCAAATTCCCTGGTCGCGTTGACAACATGTTCACGGCCCTGGCCAATGTGGTGCCCTCGCACCTGATGGACCGCAAGCTCTTCCCCTTCACCACCATCGAAGCCACCGGCCAGCCTGTGGTCGGCGGTGACATCGCCTTTGACGAAGACGAGGGCTGTGGTGACACGGGCGCCGCCAGCCTGCCGGGGCAGGCCACCATCTCGCTGAGCACCCTCAAACCCAAGAAAGAGGCCTGACATGCGCGCACTGCTGCTGACCTTCGTCCTGTCGCTGGGGTTCTTGTCGGGCTGTGCCAGCCTGAACACCTTCAGCAGCCAGGTCAGCAGCCACGGCACCTGGCCGGCGGACCGCCAGCCTGGCGCCTACGTGTTCGAGCGCCTGCCCTCGCAAACCGCCACGCCTGAGCTCACCCAGCAACAGGCCGCGCTGGAAGACGCCGCCCGGCCGGCCCTGCAGGCCGCTGGCTTCAGTGAAGCGGCCGAGCCCGCCCTGGCCGCCGTGGTGGTGCAACTGGCCTCGCAGGTGCAGGTGGAGGCCCGTCCGCCCATGGACAACTTCTGGTACCCCTATGGCGCCTGGGGCTGGGGCGGCTTCTGGGGGCCGGGTCGCGGTGGCGTGGCGCTGGGCCTGCGGCTGGAGCCGCCTTATGTGCAGATGGAAGTCAGCGTGCTGATGCGCGATCGCGCCAGCCACACCGTGCTGTATGAAACCCGCGCCCGCCACGACCGCCTGGGCGCGGTGGACGAGCGGCTGTACCCGCTGCTGTTCGAAGCCGCCCTGAAAGATTTCCCACTCGTGGCCGTCAGCCCGCGCACGGTCACCCTCACCCCACAAAAATGACCCTCTCCATCGTCATCATGGCCGCGGGCAAAGGCACCCGCATGAAGTCGGCGCGCCCCAAGGTGCTGCACACCCTGGCCGGCCAGCCCATGCTGGGCCACGTCATCGGCACCACCGCCACCCTGCAGGCCGCGCAGCAAATCGTCATCACCGGCCATGGCGCCGAGCAGGTCGAATCGGCCATGCGCGCCGCCTTTGCCCAGGCCCCGCTGCAGTTCGTGCGCCAAGAGCCCCAGCTGGGCACCGGCCACGCCGTGCAGCAGGCCGTGCCCGTGCTGCCCGATGAGGGCACCACCCTCATCCTCAATGGCGACACCCCGCTCATCCAGGCCCGCACCGCGCAGGCCCTGGTGGACGCCTGCGGCGGCCAGCGCCTGGCCCTGCTCACCATCACGCTGGACGACGCCACCGGCTATGGCCGCATCGTGCGCGATGCCTCCGGCCAGAACGTGCTGGCCATCGTCGAGCACAAAGACGCCTCGCCTGAGCAACGCGCCATCCGCGAGGTCTACACCGGCATGATGGCCGCGCCCACGGCGCTGCTCAAGCGCTGGCTGGCCCGCCTCACCAACGACAACGCCCAGGGCGAGTACTACCTGACCGACGTGGTGGCCATGGCCCAGGCCGATGGCGTGTCCGTGGTGGCCGCCCAGCCGCAAAGCGAGGTGGAGGTGCTGGGCGTCAACAGCCCCGCGCAACTGGCCGACCTGGAACGCCGCCACCAGCGCGCCCAGGCCGAGCGCCTGATGGAGCAGGGCGTGCGCCTGGCCGACCCCGCCCGCTTTGACCTGCGCGGCACGCTGGAGGCGGGCCGCGATGTCGAGATCGACGTCAACTGCGTGTTCGAAGGCTGCGTGCAACTGGGCGACGAGGTGCGCATCGGCGCCAACTGCGTCATCCGCAACGCCGTCATCCGCGCGGGCGCCGTCATCCACCCCTTCACCCACATCGATGGCGACAAAGACGGCGCCACCGTGGGCGAGGGCGCGCTGATCGGGCCCTTTGCCCGCCTGCGTCCGGGTGCGCAACTGGGCCCCGAGGTGCACATCGGCAACTTCGTCGAGGTCAAGAACAGCACCCTGGCCCGAGGCGCCAAGGCCAACCACCTGGCCTACCTGGGTGACGCCACCGTGGGCGAGCGCGTCAACTACGGCGCCGGTGCCATCACCGCCAACTACGATGGCGCCAACAAGCACCGCACCGTGATCGAGGCCGATGTGCACGTGGGCAGCAACTGCGTGCTGATCGCCCCCGTCACCCTGGGTGAAGGGGCCACCATCGGCGGCGGCAGCACCATCGGCAAAGACGCGCCGGCGGGCCAGCTCACCGTGGCGCGGGCCAAACAGGTGTCGCTCAGCGGGTGGCAGCGGCCCCGCAAGACCCCCAAATGAGGTCCGACACCGGGTGTGATCCCGCTGGACGGCATGATGCGAAACGGTAAGATTCGCGACTGAACCTTTCTCAACGTCTTCGCACCCCTGGCCTGCCGTGAACCACTACGAACGCCTGAAAGTGTCGCGCGATGCGCCGCCCGAGGTCATCCGCGCCGCTTACCGGGCGCTGGCCAACAAGCTGCACCCTGACCGGGCCGGTGGCGGCCAGACCGGCCCTGACGACGCCCAGCACGCCCAGATGGCCGCGCTGAACACGGCCTACGAAACCCTGATGAACGCCAAGGCGCGCCTGGCCTACGACGAGGCCCTGCGCCTGGCCGACACGGCCAGACCGCATGCCCACGCGTCTGCCGGCCCCGACAGCACCTGGGCGGCCTCATCGTTTCGCCACACGGCGGCCCAGACCAGCCGCTTTGCCGACGACGACAGCCGGCAGGGCCCCAACACCCGCATCGACATGGACTGGCTGACCCCCCGCTCGGCCGGCAGCACCGCCCTGTGGCCCCCCACCCGGCGCACCGCGCTGATCGGTGGTGGTGCCGCCACCTTGCTGGCGGTGGCCATGGTGGCCTGGATGTGGCAGATGTGGGGCCAGCACCAAACCGAACGCGCCTTGTCGCGCCAGTACGCCAGCAACCCCACGCCCGTGGCGCCCGAGCCCATGGCCACCCGCCCGCCCGTGCCCAACAGCCCGGCCGCGCTGGCGGTGGCGGGCGTCAACCCCGCCGTGGTGGCCGCCGCGCCCCGCCGCCCCACGGTGGAAGAGCTGTCGCGCATGAGCGATGAAGAACTGCTGCAGGTGCTGCCCACGCTGGACGACACCACGGCCGCAGCGGCCGCGGGCTTGCGTGCACCGGTGGTGCCGGCCATGCCGGTGGCGGCCGCACCCGCCACGAATCAGCCCCATCCCCTGGACGGCGGAGCGCCGTTGTCCTTGCGCCCGGAGCGCCAACTGGTCGACCCCCTTGCCCAGTGAACGCCCCCGGCATCCCCTTTTGACCCCTGACGCGAGACCCCCCTCATGTGTGGCATCGTAGGCGCCATTGGTGCGCGAGACATCGTTCCCGTTCTGGTTGAAGGCCTCAAGCGGCTGGAGTACCGGGGCTACGACAGCTGCGGCGTGGCCGTGCTGCAAGACGGCCACCTGCGCCGCTCGCGCAGCACCCAGCGCGTGGCCGAGCTGCAAACTCAGGCCGACGCCGAAGGCGTGGCCGCGCCCCTGGGCATCGCCCACACCCGCTGGGCCACCCATGGCGCGCCCGCCGTGCACAACGCCCACCCGCACTTCTCGCACGGCCCGGGGCTGAACGCCGCCGAGGCCGGCCAGGCCGACACCGGTCGCGTGGCCCTGGTGCACAACGGCATCATCGAGAACCACGAAGAGCTGCGCCGCGAGCTGCAGGCCAAGGGCTATGTGTTCCACAGCCAGACCGACACCGAGGTCATCGCCCACCTGATCGACCACCTCTACCAGGGCAATTTGCTGGAGGCCGTCAAGGCCGCCGTGCGCCGCCTGACGGGCGCCTACGCCATTGGTGTCATCCATCGCGACGAGCCCCGCCGCCTGGTGGGCGCCCGCCAGGGCTCGCCCCTGGTGCTGGGCGTGGGCGGGGCCGACGACAGCGAGCGCTTCCTGGCGTCCGACGCCATGGCCCTGGCCGGCGTGACCGACCAGTTTGTGTACCTGGAAGAAGGCGATGTGATCGACCTGCGGCCCGGCCAGCACCAGATCCTGCACCTGGACGAGGCCCAGGGCGGCCATGTGGCGCTGGACGCCACACAGCGCCCCGTGCGCACGGTGGTGGCCCACAGCGGCGCCGTGGAGCTGGGCCCGTATCGCCACTACATGCAAAAGGAAATCTTCGAGCAGCCGCGCGCCATCGCCGACACGCTGGAAGGCGTCGAGGCGATCACGCCCACGTTGTTTGGCGCCGACGCCGAGCACGTGTTTGGCCAGATCGATCAGGTGCTGATCCTGGCCTGCGGCACCAGCTATTACTCGGGCAGCACGGCCAAGTACTGGCTGGAGTCGATTGCCAAGATTCCCTGCGCGGTGGAGATTGCCAGCGAGTACCGCTACCGCGACAGCGTGCCCAACCCGCGCACGCTGGTGGTCACCATCAGCCAGTCGGGCGAGACGGCCGACACGCTGGCCGCGCTGAAGCACGCGCGCAGCCTGGGCATGCCGCACACGCTGACGATTTGCAACGTGGCCACCAGCGCCATGGTGCGCGAGTGCAAGCTGGCGTATGTGACGCGTGCGGGTGTGGAGATTGGCGTGGCATCGACCAAGGCCTTCACGACGCAGTTGGCGGGCCTGTTTTTGCTGACGCTGACGCTGGCCAAGCTGCGCGGGCACCTGGATGCCCCGGCCGAGGCGGGCTACCTGAAAGAGCTGCGCCACCTGCCGGCGGCCTTGCAGGCCGTGCTGGCGCTGGAGCCGCAAGTGATGGCCTGGGCCGAGGCCTTTGCCCGCAAGGACAACGCTTTGTTCCTGGGCCGTGGGCGGCATTACCCGATTGCGCTGGAAGGCGCGCTGAAGCTGAAAGAGATCAGCTACATCCACGCCGAGGCTTATCCGGCCGGCGAGCTGAAGCACGGGCCGCTGGCCCTGGTGACGGCCGAGATGCCGGTGGTGACGGTGGCGCCGCACGATGCCTTGCTGGAAAAGCTCAAGAGCAATATGCAAGAGGTGAGGGCGCGCGGGGGCGAGCTGTATGTGTGCGCCGATGGCGACACGCACATCCAGGCGGAGCCGGGCATCCACGTCATCCGCATGCCTGAGCACTTTGGCGCCTTGTCGCCGATCTTGCACGTGGTGCCGCTGCAGTTGCTGGCGTATCACACGGCCTGCGCGCGGGGCACCGATGTGGACAAGCCGCGTAACCTGGCCAAGTCGGTCACGGTCGAGTGATTCTTTTGGGTTGGCGCGGGCACCAGGCCCGGGCCGCCCTGCGCGCGAGCCCCTGGGGCATCGGCCCCGCCTGACGGCGGTGCTGCCCTGCGCTGCTGCGGCCCAAGGTGGGGCCGGGGAACTCGCTACGCGCCCCAGGCTGCGCCCGTGGCGCTGCGCTCAAACATCCCCGGCCAGTTTGTGGGTTGATGCGCGCTGGCGCGCGCCCACCTTGGGCCTACGCTGCTCGGCGATGCCCCCTCATGGGGCTCGCACGCAGGGCGACCCGCGCCTGGTGCAGGCCAGGTGCGGGTGCGCGACACGGTGATTGAGTTTGCGCCCGGGGTGGGTTATGTTTGAGGCATGACATTGGCGCGATAAGGGGCATAGACCTCATCCAGCGCCACGACACGCCACATATCCTGGGAGGGGCATGCAGTTGATTGCTGTTTTTGGCTGGTGCATCAAGTACTTGCGGCCGAGTTGGGCTGGCAGGTTATGTGTCGTTCTGGCCGGTATCTCCCAGGTTATTTAATTTATATCGCGTTAGAAATTTAAATCCACCGCATTAAACAGGCGAAAAAGCATGGCGAAATCAATATCAGTCTTTAATAATAAAGGGGGTGTCGGCAAAACAACCATCATATGGAATCTTGCCACATCTCTCGCAGATAAGGGTAAATCTGTTTTGCTGATTGACTTTGACCCTCAGTGCAATCTTTCGATTGCTTGTTTGGGTGGTAAAGAGTTTTCTGGCCTTTTGCAGGGCGCACCGCAACACCCATTAGGGCAGACTATAAAATCATTTGCCTTGCCCTACATTCAGCAGAATCAAATAAAAGATATACCCGTTTTCCTGCCTAAGAACAAGCCGAAAAAGGGTTCTTTGCATATCGTTCCGGGTGATTTCTGGTTGAACACATTCTCGGATGTTCTGAACGTTGGTACGGATGTAATAAGCGGCGCAGGTCTTTATAGATTTATATTGCCAGAATTGGTCGCGCAAAAGGCCTCTGAAAAGACGGCTACGCAGTACGATTATGTGCTAATTGATTTGCCTCCATCATTTAATACGCTAGTTAGGTCGGCGCTCTATTGTTCCGATTACTTCTTGGTTCCTTGCACGCCTGACCTTTTTTCCTCATATTGCGTTGGTCTTATTGGGGAAATGCTTCCGCTTTTCATTAGAGACTGGGAGCAAGGTACGCAAAGATATCTTGCTTCTAATCCCACCGACAAGCTTATTGCGACAAAGGGAAAGCCAAAATTTGGTGGTTGGATTTTTAACGGCTTTGATACCAGAAAGAAGAACGGGGTTACGCACGAGGTCGGAGCCGATGCCGAGCATCATCGAACAATCACTGCTGCCGTGAAGTCGGCGCTCATGCCACCACTTTCAAGCGGAATTTCTTCGTATGATGCGGTGCCAATATTTGTTTCGGAGCAGGAGATTGGCGGTATTGAAGATTTGAACGTAATGGCGCCTGATAGCATTATCCAAAACACTCCCATCGCCTACCTGTCAAAGAAACGCCCAACAACAGCGTTACGTGGGAGAGGGCAATGGGCAAGGAATCAAATTCAACTTATGCAAAGAATGTCGGCTGAATACGATAAAATAGCCGAGCACATCATCAAAAATTTCTAAATGGTGGTTCGACGCGTACGCCAACATGGATCATGCCTTCTGGATTTACTGGCTCATGTTGGTGCCCTGCGCGCTTCGCGATCCGGCAACTGTTAACCTTGGCATTAGATTTATATAAACTAGGATCACATGAAGACAGAGAAGCAACGGACCATGTTCTACCGGCGAGCCGCATGGATAGCCGGGAAAAGCGGGAACTTGGAGAAGGAATTGAAGGTTGCGCATAAAATTTTGTCATCAACAGCAGAGCGAACTTTTCCTCATAACGAAGGGGAGATGCAAGGCCTTTCATTCGAGAATTCCGACCAGGGGTTTTGCATGCATATCGCATCTTATGTTCCCCATCAGGCTACTTCGCTGGTTCCATTTCCATCCCGGGCCTCCGCAAGAAACACCACTCCCCAATCCCCGCCGGATAAGCATAACTATTTGGAGGGCGATATCTTTGTTGTCATCCGGGGTAATCATATTGTTTTGTGCCCAAGCGGAGCTAGAGAGTCGGTTGCCATCTCTTACATGACTCATGCGCTTAGAAGGTCGGGGAAGGATAAACTGATAACACACTTCTCTGTGGAGCCCGTGGTGAGCATTGATAAAATGAAGATCATCCAGCAAGAGGGCGTCAAAAAGATCGCTTTGAATGCGTCGCTTTACGAAGCATCCACTGATTACTTGGAAAGAAAAACAACTAAAATGACATTGCTCAATGGCCTTGCCAATGAGGTTCTGACTTTGTTTGCAAAAGACGACGACGACAGATTAAAAGACGTGGATGAGTTTGAAAATCTGTCTGTTCGGGTGGAGATATCATTCGATTCCAGGAAGAGAGGCGGTGAAATCGGAAGAGAGCGTCTTGAGAGAACGGCGGAAAAGGTCATATCAGATAATGAAGATGACGGGTTTCAAATAATAACCGGGGGCGGGAAGAAGTTTACGCCTAACTCAATCAGAATAAATGAGCCGGTGAGCTTGTCAGTGTTCGGCAACTCCGTCGAGAGGGAAAAAGCCTGGGATTCTCTAAAAAAGTACCTAGACTCCCTGCATGAATCCGGAGCGTTGGAGCAGTGAAGGTTTCTATTAGTCTTGCAAAGGTCAGGCTTGCGGTTCTTTCCGTAATTCTGTCTGCGTTGGTCTCATATTTTGCTCAGCCTATGGTTCATGCAAATGATCAGGCTATTAACGTCGTGGTCACAGTATTTTCTGTGCTCGCAGGTTTTCTTGTTGCAATTATTGCAATTATTGGTGACCCTGCGCTTCTTCCCCCTGGTAGTTGGCGTGCGGCAGAAATGGAACGTGACAAACTGGATGGCCGGATAGTTCGGCACAAGTGGCTGTTTATTGCCTATCTTATTACACTTGGCCTAATATTTTCCGCCTTGGTGGTGAGTAAAAATATGCCAGACGCTACTGTTTGGTTGGAGCGATTATTCTTGTTTTTTGGAACTTTCTCTTTTATCCTGTCGCTTCAATTGCCGAATGTCCTAATGCGAGTTCAAAGAGAGCGCATAGACGCAGTTATTGAGCATCGGCGAAGCTTAGATAAAATTCCAAAAAGCTAGCAAGTAAATTATTAAGAAATCCGGCGGGTGGTGCAATGCGGGCGTGGTTCGCTGGTGTTTGGGTTGTTAAAAATAGAAATCCATCGACCCTGATTGTGTAAGCAATAATTCGCTCCTTTGAATTTATGAGTGCGCCAATATTTTTCTATTCTGGTGTTGTCGAAAATCTCAACCCACGCCATCGCCACCAGCCTGCCCCCACCATCGCGCACCGTCTACAAGTGCGAGGTTGGCGGCAAGGTGCATTACGCTGATTCGCCCTGTGTGGGCGCGCAGAAGGTGGATGTCACGCCCACGCGCGGCATGAACGCGCAGCAGTTGGATCAGGCGGGGCGGCGGATGAAGTTGTCGGCAGAGGCGCAGGTGGCGTGTCGGCGGTTGGATCACGCGCTGCCTCGGGCAGAGCGGGCCGAGCAGGCGGCGCGGGGCTCGTCGGCGTTGCAGGCGCGGCAGTTGGAGTTGTTCAAGCTGCGCAAGCGCTACCGCGAGTTGCGATGCGATTGAGTACCTTGAATCAGCTGTCCCTCAACCTGACCACGCTGGCCATGCAGGCGGCCACGGCGTTCAGTCAGGCGCAAGACCGGCTGGGCCTGCAGCACGTGCTGGACGTTGACCGTGTGACGTCGGCTCAGGGCTTGGCGCAGTCTCGTGAGGCGGTGCGGCAGTTGATTGAATTGATGGCGCAGTTCAAGGCCGTGCATGCCCAACTGATCACCAGCGCCACGTCGCAGTGGGTGGCCGCGATGGAGGGCATGCCTGAGGCGTCTCGCGCTGCGCTTGAACACCACTTATCGCAAGGCATCAATCAGAACCTGCAAGACCAGGCTTTGTTGTATGAGCACCGTGAGCGTTGGATCGCTGCCGTCACCCAGGCCCTGGATCTGGTCGAGGCCAACCCCGGGGCGTTCTGGATGGAGGGTGACGAGCTGGTGTGCGCCCACAGTGCGCTGCTGGATGAGATCTGCGGCCTGGTGGATGTGATGGATGATGTGCGTGCGCAAGAGCTTGCTTTGTTTGAAGCGCGGCAAGCCCGCGCGGTGGCCGCCATGGCGCGCATGAACGCGCCGGGTTGAACTGTGCAGTGGCCGCTGGGGCGGCACGTTCAGCCCTCACGGGCTCCGGCGCTGGTGACCTTGTAGTTATAAATGTAGTTATAAATATTGGGAAGGAAAATTGTGTGTACAGCAGCCAAATCGGTCATGGTCTTGGTGGTTCTTGCAGGTGCATGGTATGCCCTGAGATGGGCTGCCGGCTATCAAAGCATCAACGACTATTTTTACTGCGCTGAATCTGTCGGTATAGAAGAAAGACTTCAGCAGGCGTCGAGCGAGCAGGAGGCAGTTGCTGAGGTTACGAAAGTGATTGATTGCATGGAAAGCCGGTCCAGCTACCTTTCAAAAATCTTCTTCAACCGAGAAGAAGCCATTGCAAGCATTAAAATCAAATGAAGAAGCTATTTTTTGTAATTTTGGCTTTGGCCATGTATGTCGCAACCAGTGAATTGAATGCGAAGCGCAAGGCAGAAGAGTTCTGTGACTCGATCGAGTTGGGTGAATCGACAGAAGGCCTCATGGAGGCCGGAATTGAGGCAGGGGCGAGTCGCAATGAAAGCGCCATCATTTCAGATCAAAATGAAGGGCGGTATATTTACATCGGTTTCACTGGTTTTATGCCGGGCTCCTCGTTTTCTTGTCGAATTACCGATGGCGGTGGTGTTTCAATAGATAAGAAAATTTATTCTCGGTCGCTCAATATTTTTTCCAAGGGTGATTGATGAAGTATTCTGGATTTTCACGCCTGGCTGGGATTTCTGCCCATGGCAAGCCACGCTCTCACGAACACGACCATGCGTTTTGACGGAATCATCAAATCCTGGAACGACGACCGAGGCTTTGGCTTCATCGAGCCTGACCAAGGCGGGCAAGACATCTTTGTGCACATCAAGGCCTTCAGGGGCCTGCGTGAGCGGCCTCAGATCAAGCAGCGCGTGAGCTTTCAGGTAGAGCTTGGCCCACAGGGCAAGAAGCGAGCGGTCAACGCTGAGGTGGTGCGGCCCAGGCCCAGCCCGGCTGTGCAGCGGCGTCACCACAGCGCCACTCAATGGGGCACGGCCACGCTGTTCGCCATCCCGGCGTTCGTCATCGTTTTGCTGTTGGGGTATGGGCTGGGTGCGCCACCGCCCTGGCTGGTGTGGGCTTATCTGGGCTTCAGCGTGCTCACGTTCTTGGCTTATGCCGCGGACAAGTCTGCCGCTCAAAAGGGCACATGGCGCATCTCAGAGCAAACGCTGCACGGCTTGTCGCTGTTGGGTGGCTGGCCGGGGGCGCTGATCGCCCAGCAAACGCTCAGGCACAAGTCGTCCAAGCAAGCTTTCCGCGAGGTGTTTTGGGGCACGGTGGTGTTGAGTGTGCTGGGCTTTGTGCTGCTGGCCAGTCCGGGGATGCACCGGCTTATCGTGGGCTGATTCGGTGGGGGGGGGGGTACGCTGTGCGAGATGTGGTGACAAAAGGCACACATCGATGTGGCATGCAGCATGAAGCCATTCAACTGGAGCCCACAGAAGAACGATGTGCTCAAGGACGAGCGAGGTGTGTTCTTCGAGCGCATGGTCGTGGCCGTTGAGGCCTACGCGTAAATGATGGCTTAACCTTTAGGCACGCCTGCCAGGGCGGGCGGCACAAAGCCTTGGTCTGTCAAGGCTTTCACCACGCCACGTAGCAGCATGTTGTGCGTGAAGCCCAGGGTGTATTGTCTGGCGCCCTCTCTGACGGGTTGCAGCATGCCGCCCTCTACCAGTTTGCGGATCTGGTAGGTGCGCTGGCCAGCGTTCAAGCCCGGCATGGCCACCTCCAGGTCACCCGCCTTCACGGTGCCCGCACGGATGGTGGTTTGCAGCACGGCCTCTTCTTGCGCGGTGATGAGCTGACGCTCACGGGCGTGCGCAACGGCGGGCAGCAACACGGTGCTTTGCAAGTGGCCATAGTCGGCCAGGCGACTGACCTTTTCCAGCTCGTCCCGGATGCCGCTGAGCACATAGGTGCACCATTGCTCCAGCTTGTCGGGTTCGCCTGAATCTGCCTGGGACAGCATGGCGTAGTAGCGGTTGCGGTCGGCACAGAAGACGGCGGCAGGGTTCAGCAGCCGACCCGCCGAGCTGACCTGGAAGCCGTACTTGATCAGCATGGCGTAGGTGAGCAAACGCACCACACGCCCGTTGCCGTTGCTGAAGGGGTGAACCCAGGCAAAGCGATGGTGGGCCAAGGCCACCTTCATCAGGTCGTATTTGGGCGGGTCTGGCTGGTTGATGAAGGCCACCAGTTCCGCCATGTAGCCAGCCACCTGCACGGCGTCGGGTGGCAGGTGCTCGGCCTGGGCAATGCGCACGGGCCCTGCTCGATAGCTGCCAGGGGTGCGATCGCCCTCGCGCTGCAACCCGTCCACCGTGATGGCGTGCAGCCCGCGCAGCAGGTGTTCGCTCAGCGCAGCGCCTGGCGCCACCGAGGCTTCCACCTCACGCATGGCCGATTCGATGTTGTCAATCTCTCGCAGCGCTTCGGTGCCAGCCGGGGCGGGGGTGACCTTGGCCTCAACGTAGTCGGCCAGCGTGGTGTGGTTACCCTCGATGCGGGCGGACGCCAGGCTTTCCAGAAGGTGGAAAACCTCTTTGAGCTGCAGGAAAACCGGGGGCGGGGTGCTGCCGCGAATTTCAAGCCGGCGCAGGTGCTCCAGATCGGTCAGCACATCGAGCAGCGGCGAATCGAACCGAGGGTTCAGCAACTGCAAATCATGGTGCAAGAACTGGGGCATGGTCATCCAGGATCTTGAATTGATCTGAGATCATATCTTTAAGATTGGCAGAAAAGTACTTTGCCGACAACAACTTGCTTGACAGGTGTCACGTCTGACAAGTTGACTGCTTGCTGCAAAGATCTTGAACGCAGTCGACTGACAAGTCGAAAATCATCTACTGCTCCAGCGATTTCTGCGCACGTCGGGCTGCCACGCCGCGAGTGCGGGTCCGCTACCGTGACTCGCCCCTGCCACCCGTCAACGGAACAAGGCATGAGCTTCCAGTGCTCTGCCAAAATGGCGGCATGACGCTCCAATCCGCATCGCTGATGTCCCACTACAACCGCTGGATGAACCAGCGCATGTACGAGGCCGCGCTGTCCTTGCCCGAGGCCGAAGTCGTGCGAGACCGGGGCGCGTTTTTCGGCTCCATCTACCTGACCCTCAACCACATCGCGGTGGGCGACACCGTCTGGTTGCATCGCTTTGCGCAGCATGAAGGAATGAGCGCGCTGCGGGCCGACATGGCGGCGTTTGCGGTGCCAACGTCGCTCAGGCAAGAGCTTGCGCCATCGCTGCAGGGCCTGCACGCCTACCGCCAGGCGCTGGATGCGGTGATTGAGCGCTGGGCGGGCACGCTGACGCCGGTGCTGCTGTCCAGCACGCTCACCTACCGCAACATGGCCGGCCAGGCGTCATCCCGGTGTTTGGGTCACCTGGTTCAGCACTTCTTCAATCACCAAACCCATCACCGAGGTCAAGTGAGCACGCTGTTGTTTCAGGCCGGTGTGGACGTGGGCATGACCGACCTGCTGGGGGTGATTCCTCAAGAGGGGTGAGGCCGGTGGTGCCCTTTGGCGCCAGCGCCAACCCCGCAAAACCAGGGTAGACGCCTGCCGGATGCCTCAGTAGCCTCGGGGCCAGTCAAACAGTTGCAAAGGTTCAGAGGGGACATGACGTCTTTTGTTGCATCCACCGCCCGCCGCATCGCCAAGGCCTGTGTTTTGTCGTCCTTGCTGGGGTTCAGCGCGGGCACGATGGCCACGGTGGTGACCACCCTGCCCAAGGTCGGCTCGCCCGACTGGAACGAGGTGGTGCAGCCTGGTGCGTCCATGGTGGCCAGCTCTGGGGTGGTGACCATGACCACGGCGAACTACAGGGGCGTCTGGTTCGGCAACCACCCGGCTGCCAGTGATGCTGATCCGTCATGGACCCTGGGCACCAGCAGCCAGGGCAACTGGCTGAGTCTGGAGGTGGCCTTTTCCAGCGGGGCCAGCGACTGGATGGCGTTTGTGGCCGATGGCAGCCACCTCGCCCGCATCGAGTTTCTGGACACGGGTTGCAAGACCGCTGTGGCGTGCTACACCAGCCCCGCCCCATTCCAGGGGGTGCGCGTGATGTACAAGGATGCGTCGCAGGCCGAGGCGCAGTATCACGACGTCGCCATCGCCGACATGACGCAGTTCCACACCTACGAGTTCTTGCTCAAGAACGGCGTGGTGTCTTACCGTGTGGACGGCAACGTGGTGTTCAGCGGCGCCGCATGGAGCTCATCGGCCACATCGCTGTTGATTGGTGATGAAACCGGCGTGACGCCGTCGGGCACCGGCGCCATGGTCGTGCGCGCCGTCCGCATGGACACCGCCCCCGTGGACAACGTCCTCGTGTCGGCCGTGCCCGAGCCTGCGTCCATCCTGATGGCCCTGGCGGGATTGGCCGTTTGCGGCTTCTTCGGGCGTCGTCGGTGACGCTGTTGCTCCCAGCCTGAGACCCAAGCCGGCACTGTGCACGTCGAGACCTGAGTGCCCGGGTTTGCTGGTCCAATAAACAGCATCATGAATCTCATCAACTTGTTCATCCGGCCGCATACGTTCTTCTCAGAGAGGCGAGGCCAGCCTGATCGCTTGTGGGTCGTGTTGGGGGCTTGGATCGTTGGCGCTGCCTCCGCCGCAGATCAGATCGATAAGAAGCTCTTGCAGGCTGAAGTGAAAGGACATTACAGCGAATCGCTGCTGATGATCACTCAAAGCTGGGTTGGCTACTGGGCGCTGGTGTGGGGTGTGGGCGTGACATGGGCGATTTTTCTGTGGTTCTTCGCTGGGGGGTGGTACCGGGCTCGATTGCGTTGGTCAGGCGCTCATGAGCCTGACAAACAGCTGGCTCGGCGCACGTACATGCAGCAGTCGCTCGTGCACGCCTTGCCTGCGTTGCTGGTGGCGGCGCTCTACACGGTGCAATACCCCAGTTACCTGGATGCCTGGCAAGCCCCCGGTTTTTCGTTGTCGGTCGTTGCGTTGGCCATGTTGTTCTTCTCCTGTTGGACGAGCTTTGTGGGCGCCACCACGGTCTTTCAAACCAACGTGGGCAAGGCCTTTGTGTGGTTTTTGGTGTTGCCTGCCGTCTTCTATGCCGTCGTGTTGGGGGCGTTGTTACGCTACATGAGTTGGCCCCAGTTGCTTTCGGCATGAGCAGCGACCACCAAACCAACAACCCCTTGCATGGGGCCACCTTGCAGCACATCGTCGAGTGCCTGGCCGAGCACTACGGCTGGGCCGAGCTGGGACACCTCATCCCGATTCGGTGTTTCACGCACGACCCCAGTGTGTCGTCCAGCCTGAAGTTTTTGCGGCGCACCCCCTGGGCACGAGAGAAGGTGGAGGCCCTGTACGTCGAGACCTGGCGGCGCGAGCGGCGCTGAGCATTCCCATGGGCGGCAGGCTGGTGTTAAGGTGGGTGTCCATCAGCAAGAAAGCAAGCCCATGGCCAAGCCCAATTACCAGTTCGAGAAGCGTCAGCGCGAGCAGCAAAAAAAGCTGAAGAAGGTCGAGAAGGCGCAGCGAAAGGTGCAGGCGACTCAGCTTCCTGAAGACGCCGACACCCAGGCCGCACAAGATCCCTCGCTGGCTCAGAATGGCGAGCCGTCAGGCCCCAGTTTGATGTAGTTGCCGCTGCCGCTGAGGAACACGCCGAAGTTGTACAGCGTGACGAAGAAGTTGGACACGTCGTTCAAAGGACCGTTCCAACCCGTGAGGTCAGACAAGATTCCGCTGCCACTGACTTCAGAGATTTCTTGTGTGTTCAACGTGCGCATGAATGCTCCTGTTTGGTTTAGGGTGGTGAGTTGCTTCCATGCCTTGGCCGCTGGGCCGTGACACGGGCTTCGGTGAACTGTCATTGTTCTGGCGCCATGATTTGAACGGCAATCCCTATGTTCACCGGGTTGACGTGACAAGCCCCCTGGCCTTGCCAACCGCGATTGGAGGCACCGAGTGCAGATCAACGACGACCAGCCCTACCTGGGCGACATGGTGCTGCTGGTGGGCAACCTCACGCCCACCGAGGCACACATCCTGTGCTCGTGCCTGGTGGCTGCGGGCATCCAGGCCCGGGCCGGCGACACCGACACGGTGCAGGCCAACGACCTGTGGGCCATCGCACTGGGTGGGGCCAAAATTCGGGTGCCTGAGACACAGTTGACGGAGGCGCAGGCCGTGCTCCAGGCGTTCAAAGACGGCGCCTTTGCGCTGGACGATGATTTCGATCCGTCGTGAGGCGCCTGTGGCCCATGCCGGCGTCACGCGGGCGTCGGTGCCTTGTGCATGCTGCGCACCAGCAATGAATCTGGTGGCGGGCTCACGGCCTCGATGGGCTTGTTCACCAGCTTGCGTGCGGTGCCTTTGCTCATGCCCAAACCCAGCAGGATGTGGAAGGTGACCTCTTGAGGGTAGGTGTCGCCCAGGTCATTGCGCATGCTGAGTGAGTGAAGCGCTGCGCTGGTGGTGCCCACCACCAGGTCCAGACCCAGCATGGGGTCTGCCAGCTCGAAGCGCCCGGTGTGGATCGCTTCGATCAGGTCGCGCAGCAGGTTGCCCAGCGCGGGCAATTGGTCCAGGCTGCGCGTGGCGCCGGCCTGAGACATGAAGCGCCCCACATGGGGAAAGTGTCGGGCGGTTTGCAACACCATGCGCACACCGCAGGCCAGGCGTTCTGCCGGGTCCGTTCGATCGGCGATGGCGGCGTCCACCAGCGACAGCAGCTCGTTGCCAACGATCTGCATCACGGCCACCATCACCTCTTCCGTGGTTCGGAAGTAGTTGTAGAAGGTGCCGCGTGAGACCTGTGCCTTGACGATCAGGTCGTCAATCACCGTGGCGTCAACCCCCTGCGTCGCGAACACGTCCATGGCCGCCTCGATCAGGCGCATGCGCATGCGTTCTCTTTTTTCGGCAGCAACGCGGGTGCGGAAATCAGGTGTGCTCATGCCATTAGGTTATCCGAACGTGGGCCTCGAAAACGACACTTCCATCATAATGACTTTTATGTCATTATGACTACATTGTCGTTTTGATGCCGGTCAACACCGGTGTAGCAAACCATGGCACACGCATCGGCCCTGAGGGCCCCATCAGAGCACCCGGAAAGCGCCTTGCCTGCGCATGTGCAGAAGCTGGTCCGTCCTGCGGCCTTGCAGAAGGCAACGAAGTTGGCGTTTTTGCGCTTCGAGAAAGCCGATCTGGACGCCGCGCAGCGTTTCTGGACAGACTTTGGGCTGATCACGGTTTCTCGCACACCGGAGCAGTTGGTGATGAGGGGGGCGGGGGCTGAGCCTGCGTTGTTGATGGCCCGCCAGTCGCCACGCCCTCGATTTGTGGGGGCCGCTTTCGTGGTGCCTGCCGACACCGACTTTGAGCGTCTGCAGCGCGACAGCGGGGCTCGCCCCTTGTCGCCCGAGGCCGTGCCGGGGGGGGCTCGGGGCGTCAGCCTGATCGACCCGGACGGCCACGAGGTGTGGCTGATCACCGACTGGCCAGAGGTGGCGCCCCTGCCGTTGCGCCAGCCCACCCACGCCAACATCAATGCCCTGGGGCAAACCATGCGCATCAATGCCACGGTGCGAACCCCGATCGAAGCCGCGGCCGTGGCGCGGTTGGGCCACGTGGTGTTGCAGACCACCGACTTCCATGCCATGGCCGACTGGTACATGCGCCACTTGGGCTTGTTGCCTTCTGACGTGCAGTACCTGGAGGACGGAACGCCTTTTCTGACCTTCTTTCGCCTGAACCTGGGCGCCACGCCGGCCGATCACCACACGGTGGTGATCGCTGGTGGGCTGGAGGCCTGCTACGAGCACAGCGCCTGGGAGGTGGGTGACCTGGACGCGCTGGGGCAGGGACAGCAGGTGCTGCGCGTGAACGGACACCAGCACCTCTGGGGCATCGGCCGGCACCTGCTGGGCAGTCAGTTGTTCGACTACTGGCGTGACCCCGATGGGCTGGCCTTCGAGCACTACACCGATGGCGATCTGTTCACGGCAGACCGCGAGCCGCACTACAGCCCATTCAGCACCAGCGCTTTGTGGGCTTGGGGGCATGACGTGCCCGCCAGCATGTTTCCCCCCAAAACGCCAGCCCTCTTGTGGCGGGTGCTCAAGCTGCTGCGAACAGGGCGCATCACCGTCAAGCGCCTGCGGATGATGGCGCGCATGGTGGACACCCCTGCACGCCCCTGGCTTTGAGCCTCTCTCGTCATTCAATCACCGACCACCCGGAGCCTCATCACCATGGCCACCCCACTTGTTCGCTACGCCGCCCCCGGCAACCACGCAACCGCCCAATGGGGCGTTTTGTTTGACCGGCGCATCGCCCCCTTGTCAGGGGCATACGCCACCACCGCCGATGTCGTGCGGCACGGCCAGGTCGAGGCCCGCGCCCTGCGTGCCGCGCAAGCCACCGTGTCCCTGGACGAGGTGAGCCTGCTGTCGCCCATCACCACCAACCAGCAGTTCCTGTGTCAGGGCATCAATTACGGCAGCCACGTCCGCGAGTCGGGCATCGACCCGGCCAGCATTCCCTTCAACACGTTTTTCACGAAAGCGTCGTCGTCGCTGGCAGGCCCGTTCGATGACGTGGTGCGCCCAGCGCATGTGCAGTTGCTGGACTACGAGATCGAGCTGGGCCTGGTGATGGGGCGTGATCTGAGCGAGGCCGTGGATGTGCGTGCCGATCGGCTGCACGAGGTGCTGGCTGGCGTGACGATCGTCAATGACGTGTCGGCGCGAGATGTTCAGTTGCCCCAGGTTCAGTTCTACAAGGGCAAGAGTTACCGAAGCTTTGGTCCGACCGGTCCGGTGTTGCTGTTGCTGGAGCCCCATGAGTGGGCGCGCTGGCCTGACCTGCACATGCGCCTGAGTGTCAATGGCCAGGTCCGGCAAGACAGCCTGTGCCGCGACATGATTCATCCTCCGCACAAGACCATCAGCGAGTTCTCGGCCTTGCAGAACCTCCAGGCCGGCGACCTGATCGCCACAGGCACGCCCGCAGGCTGTGCTGCCAGGGCGCCCGGCAAACTCTCGATGTGGGTGGCCCGCCATTTTTTGTCGGAGTCGACCAAATGGCGTCTGTTCATCAAAGGGGGACGGCGAAACCCGCTCTACCTTCAGCCCAACGACGTGATGACCCTGAGCATCCGCACCGATGACGGGGCTCTGGACCTGGGGCAGCAGCGCAACAAGGTGACGACCGCATGAGCGCGGGGCGCAAGCTGGTGTGCGTGGCGCCGTCCAGTCCACCGCAGTGTCAGGTGATCGACTTCAAGGTGCCCTTGCCGTCGCACGGCGAGGTGCTGGTCAAGGTCGAGGCCACCTCGGTCAACCCCATCGATGTCAAGCGCGCCAGCGGTTATGGCCAGCGTCTGCTGAAGCTCAAAGGCGCAGGCCGGTTTCCGCTCACCGTGGGCAATGACGTGGCCGGTGTGGTGATGTCCACGGGGGGCGGCGTGTCGGGCTGGAAAGCCGGCGACCGCGTGTTCGGGCTGGTGCCTACCGGCCCGCAGGGCGCGCACGCCAGCCATGTGCTGGTCAAGGCACGCCACCTCAGGGCATCGCCCGCGTGCTACAGCCCCTCAGAGCTGGCGACCTTGCCCTACACCTTCACCACGCTGTGGCTGGCGCTGCGCGGTGTGGGCTTGTCCAAGCAGCACGCACGGCACAAGCAGGTGCTGGTTCATGGTGCATCGGGTGGCCTGGGGCAACTGGCCTTGCAGGTGCTCACCCTGTGGGGGGCGCGGGTGACGGCCGTGTGCAGCACCGCCCATGTACAGACCTGTCACGAGCTGGGGGCAACCACGGTGCTGGACCGCACGCGGGCCTCATTGTCCAGCCTGCCGCCTGTCTTTGACGCCAGCTTCAATTTTGCCAACTGGGCAGACGACAGCCTCTTGATCAGCCGCCTCAAGCGCGGTGCGCTGGGGCATGCCACCACCGTTCATCCCCTGCTGGGCAGCCTGGACGAGCTGGGATGGCTGGGTGGCACCTGGCACGCACTTCAGGCGTGGCGGGGCATGCGGGGCCAACTGAGGGCGCAGGCCGGTTCCGGGGCCCGGTACGTGTGGACGATCTTCCAGCCCGACATGCAGGCACTCGATGCTTTGCACGGCTGGCTGCACGGCAACGTCGGTCTGCATTTGCCGCTGGGCCTGCAAACCGACCTGGAGCACGCTCCCGAGGCGTTCGAGCACGTGGCGCAGCGACGCGCCGGACGCGCTGTGCTCATCCCTGTGAACGATCGCCGCATGGACGGCGCGGAGGTGCCAAGATGAATCAGCGTGAAGCAGACGTCGATGTCCTGATCGTGGGCATGGGGCCGGTGGGGGCCGCACTGGCACAACTGCTCAACCGCCATGGCACCACCACCATGGTGATCGACAAAGCCACCGAGATCTTCATGGCCCCCCGGGCCATCGCGCTGGACAACGAGGCCTTGCGCGTGCTGCAGATGTGCGGCCTGGAAGACGATGCGTTTGACAAGATCGCCATCCCCGAGGTGCGGATGCATTCGCCGCTGTTTGGCCAGTACAGCCGCGCAGTGACGGCAGGCGCCATTGACGGGCACCCCAAGCTCGTCACCTTCTTCCAGCCTCAGCTGGAGCGGGTGCTGCGTGATCGCCTGGTGGCCAGTCCGTGCGTGACGGTGGCCCTGGGAACGAGCCTGGTGTCTTTGCTGCAGGTGGACGATGGCGTGATGGCCGATCTGGTGGCCGACACGGGCGAGACCCGCCAGATCAAGGCGCGCTATGTGGTGGGCGCCGACGGTGCCAACTCCTTGGTGCGTCGCCTGTTGGGGCAAGAGTTCAAGGGCAAGACCTTTGCCGAGGATTGGCTGGTCGTCGACGCCAAACGTGTACCCCGGCCCATTGACCACGTGGAGTTCATTTGTGACCCCCGCCGGCCCACGCCCCACATGGTGGCACCGGGGGGGCGCCAGCGCTGGGAGTTCAAGCTCAACCCCGGCGAGACACGAGAAGAGATGGAGCGCCCCGAGACGGTGGCGCGCCTGTTGCGGCCGTGGACCGAGGGGCAACACATCGAGATCGAGCGCGTTGCGGTTTATCGCTTTCACGCGCGGGTGGCCGAACGCTTCAGTGCGGGGCGGGTGTTTCTTGTGGGGGACGCCGCGCACATCACGCCGCCGTTCGTTGGGCAGGGCCTGGTGGCCGGCCTTCGCGATGTGGCCAACCTGGCCTGGAAGCTGTCGTGGGTCTGTCAGGGTCGCGCCAGCGAGTCACTGCTGAACAGCTATGACCAGGAGCGCCGCCCTCATGTCAAGGCGATGATCGACCTGGCCAAGATGATGGGCCGACTGGTCATGCCCAGCAACCATGCTGCGGCCTTCCTCACCCACGGTGTGATGAGTGCCTTGACCCGGGTGCCGCGGTTGCGGCGCTTGTTCGAGAACCTGGAGATCAAGCCGCCCAACCGGTTCAAGCACGGGTTCTTCATCAAGGCTGAGCGATGTGCACGCTTGCGTCATGGCGAGCAGATGCCTCAAGTTTGGCTCAGGTCGCCCTATACCGCCGAGGTGATGCTGAGCGACGATGCCTTGGGCACCGGCCTGGTGATGGTGGGCTTTGGCGTGGATCCTTCTGCCGGGCTCAGCGCCGATCTGGCCGAGGCGTGGAGCGCCTGCGGTGGTGGCTTTGTGCAGATCAATCCACGGGGAAAGGCGGCCCAGCCGTCGGCCTTGCCTTTGTGGGAAGACCTGGGTGGCAGCCTGATGCCCACCGCGGTGCCTGTGGGGTGGGTGGCCATTGTTCGCCCTGACAAGGTGGTCGTCCACGACGGCCCCTGCACCGAGGCGCCCCGGCTGATCCGCCAGGTGCTGGCGCTGATGTCGCCATCGAACCTGCGGCTGACCAGCGCGCCAGCCCTGACGGGCGCCCTTCACTGACTTCACCGATCTTGAACCCATGACCACCACCCTCGCACTGCCTGTCAGGAACCTGCAGGACATCGAAGCCCTGGAATCCAAAACGCCCGATCTGCTGGCAGGGCGCACCAGCACCTATGCCTTGCTGCGTCAGGGCGCCGCCCAGCGGCCAGACGCCCCGGCTTTGTCCTTCTTCTTGCGCACTGATGACCATGCGCGGCCCTTCGTGTGGACCCATCGCCAATGGCTGGGGCAGATCACCCGTGCGGCCAACATGTTCAGGCACATGGGGGTTGGGCGCGGCGACGTGATCGCCTTTGTGTTGCCCAACCTGCCCGAGACCCACTGGACCATCTGGGGAGGCGAAGCGGCCGGCATCGTCCTGGCCATCAATCCCTTGCTTGAGCCAGCGATGATGCTGGAGTTGCTCAAGGCCGGGCGGCCCAAGTGGATCGTCACGTTGGCGCCCACGCCGGGTGCAGATCTTTGGGAGAAGGTCTCTGCCGTGGCCCCTCAGGTGCCTGGGCTGGAGGGCGTGTTGTGCATCAGCCCGTTGCGCTACCTGCGCCACCCGCTGGCGAAGGTGCTGCAGATGGCGCAGCGCCTCAAGACTCCTCGGCGGCTCGGTGGGCTGGTCGTGCGCGATTTTCATGCGTCCCTGAAACAGCACGACGCCCAGGCCCTGGCCTTCGAGCCTCCGGCGCTGGACGATGTGGCCTCGTACTTCTGTACCGGCGGCACCACGGGGATGCCCAAGATCGCGGTTCGCACCCATCGCACCGAGGTGGCCAACGCCCTGCAGCTGGCGGCGGTGGGGGCCTCTGAGCTGGATGGCCCAGGTGTCACGGTGTTTTGCGGCTTGCCGCTGTTTCACGTCAATGCCCAGATTGGCACGGGTTTGTCGTTGTGGTCCCGCGGGGGGCATGTGCTGCTGGGCACGCCGCAGGGTTATCGAGGTGACGGGGTGGTCAAGCGTTTCTGGGAGCTCGTCGAACACCATCGCCTGGTGTCGTTCTCGGGTGTGCCCACGGTGTATGCGGCGCTTTTGCAGGTGCCGCGACAGGGGCGAGATCTGTCGAGCCTGCGCTTTGGCGTTTGCGGTGCCGCGCCCATGCCGGTTGAAATGTTCAACCGTGTCCACAACGAGCTGGGGTTGAAGGTGCTGGAGGGCTACGGCTTGACCGAGGCAGGGTGCGTCTCCAGCCTGACGCCCCTGCATGCGGCCCCCAGGATCGGCTCCATCGGTGTTCGGCTGCCATGGCAGCGCATGCGCGTGGTGCTGCTGAGCGCAGACGGGCACTACCTCCGTGACGCCGAGGTGGACGAGGTGGGCACCATCGTCATCCAGGGGCCCAACCTGTTCAAGGGCTACCTCAATCCAGCGCACAACCGGGGGCTGTGGGTGATGCGGCCAGATGCGAAGGGGGCGGTGCAACCCTGGCTCAACACCGGTGATCTGGGGCGGGTGGACCGCGATGGATACTTCTGGCTGACCGGTCGACAAAAAGAGCTCATCATTCGTGGTGGGCACAACATCGATCCCAAGCTGATCGAAGAGCCCATGTGCCAGCATCCGGCCGTGGCCATGGCGGCCGCGATTGGCCGTCCCGATGCGCACGCGGGCGAGGTGCCCGTGGTGTATCTGCAGCTCAGACCCGGTCATCAGGCCAGCGTGGATGACTTGATGGCCCACGCCCGCCAAACCATCGCCGAGCGCGCGGCCCATCCCAAGCAAATCCGCATCGTGGACGCCTTGCCCACCACCGCGATCGGCAAGATATTCAAACCGAGCTTGATGCAACAGGAGCTGGAGTCGGTTTTCACCGAGCTGGCCGCCGCCCTTGACGTGCGTGATGCCCATGGCGAGGCTGTGCAGGATATGAAGCGGGGCCTGGTGCTGCGCTGGCGCGCCCTCGGTGATGTGGCGGGTCTTCGCGCTCGCCTGGATCAGTTCAGTTTTCACCACGAGCAGGTTTCATCATGAGCGATCAACACAGCACCAGACGGACGGTGGTCAAAACGGGCGCCGCCATGCTCGGGGCCTTGTCGATGATGGGGGTGCAGGCCTCGTCGGGCCAAGTGGCTGCCCCGGCGGGACCGCGCCATGGCCAGTCGCCTTCATCACCAGCGGCGCAGCCTCGTCAGGTCACGCGGGTGGCCCGATTTGAACACCAGGGGCGCGTTCAATGGGGCTTGGTTCTGGCGTCGGGGCTGCTGCCCTTGCCTGGAGAGTTCGCCAGCACGGGCGATTTCATACGGCATCACGACGCAGACGAGCTGCAGCAGCGCTTGGCCACTCTGGCTTCGGGCCATCGCGCCCTCGTTCCGTGGGCGGATGTGGCCTTGTTGTCGCCCGTCACGCGCGATCAGCAGTTCATCTGCCAGGGGGCCAACTACCGTCAGCACATGATCGAGTCGGGCCTCGACCCGGATGCTCAGTCGTACAACATGATCTTCACCAAGGCCACGAGTTGCATCGTGCCGGCCCACAGCGAGCTCATCAAACCAGCCCGTGTGCGGTTTCTGGATTACGAGATCGAGCTGGGCCTGATCCTCAAGCGAGATGTGCTGTCCAAGACGGTCGTGACCACCGACAACTTGCACGACTACATCGCCGGGATGGTCATCGTCAATGACTACTCGGCCCGAGACATCCAGATCCCTCAATCCCAGTTCTACAAGGGCAAGAGCTTTCGCACCTTTGGCCCGGTGGGGCCCTTCCTGTGTTTGCTGACACGACAAGACATGCCGCAGCTGTACCGCATGCAGCTGACCTTGACCGTCAACGGGGAGGTCAGGCAGCGCGACAGCACCGCCAACTGGGTGCATGGTCCGGCGGCCACGCTGACCGAGCTGTCGGGCGTGCAAGATCTGTATGCAGGGGATCTGCTGTCCACGGGCACCCCGGCGGGCTGTGCCCTGTCGGTGCCGTCGCCCTTGAAGCAGCGCCTGGGCGCCTTGCTGCCTGAAGAAGCACGCTGGGCGATTTTCAACAAGATCCAGGAAGAGCGCACCGGTTACCTGAAAGCCGGCGACCTGGTCGAGGCGCGCATCCGCAGCGCTGATGGCAGCATCGACCTGGGCGTTCAGCGCAATCGCGTGGTTGACGAGGACCTCACCCCCGCACCGGCGACAGCGGGTGCAGCGGCGGCATCGTGGCAGCCATCAACTGCAGCCGGCCGGTGATCACACCCCGCAGGGTGATCATGCGGTTGGCGATGGCCTGCAGTTTGGCGGCGGGGCCTTGCACCAGCACCACCTCCATCATTTGCTGGCCCATCAGGTGCACGTGCAGTGAGCTGATCACCTCGTCGATGTGGTCGCACTGAAGGTCGGCCAGCTCTTTCTGCAGGCCGCGCACCGAGCGGTCATACAGCAAGGTGATGGTGCCCACCATCACCTCGTCACCCAGTTGCCGTTTGTGTTCCAGCAGTTGCAGGTTGATCATCTCGGAGATGGCCTGAGAGCGGCTGTCAAAGCCGCGTGCGGCCACCATGTCGTCCAGCTCGGCCAGCAGGTCTTCAGGCATGGACACGCTGATGCGTGCCACGGGGGCATTGCGTTGGTCGGGGCTGGACGGGTCGATGGGCATGGGGGGTGATCGCGCTCAGAACTGGTGACTGTAGCGCTCGATCTCCCACTGGCTGACCGACAGGTGGTAGGCCTCCCACTCTTGCGTCTTGTAGGTGATGAACTCATCGCGCAATGCTTTGCCCAGCGTGCGCTCCACCAGCGGGTCGGCGGCGAAGGCCTGCACGGCCTCTTGCAGGGTTTGGGGCAAGAACTCGATGCCGCGCTCGCGGCGCTGGGCTTCGCTCAACTCATACAGGTTGTCTTCGTTGGGCAGGCCCGGGTCCAGGCCCTCGCGGATGCCTTCCAGACCGGCGGCCAGGGCCAGGGCGGCGGCCAGGTAGGGGTTCACGGCGCCATCGGCGTTGCGTGATTCGCAGCGGCCACCACCGGCCGGGATGCGCACCGAGTTGGTCCGGTTGTTGGAGCCATACGAGTTGAACACCGGTGCCCACGAGAAGTAGCTCATGGCGCCACGGCGCACCAGGCGCTTGTAGCTGTTGACCGTGGGCGCAAAGGCCGCGCACAGGGCCCGCCCGTGCTTGAGGATGCCGGCCACGAACTGGTAGCCCAGTGGTGTGAGGCCGATGCCATGTGGGTCTTCTGTCGGGTCGCAGGCGAACAGGTTCTTGCCGGTCTTCAGGTCGTACAGCGACATGTTGAAGTGCGCGCCGTTGCCGGTTTTGTTGGCAAAGGGCTTGGGCATCATCGTGGCGATCAGGCCTTCTTCTTCAGCATAGTGCTTGGCCATCATGCGGAAAAAGGTGAGGCGGTCGCAGGTGGTGAGCGCATCGGCGTAGTTGAAGTCGAACTCGAACTGCCCGTTGGCGTCTTCGTGGTCGAACGAGTACAGGTCCCAGCCCAGGTCGTTGATGCAGGTGGCCACCTTGTCCAGCCAGCTGAAGTTGTCCATGAAGCCCTGCACGTCGTAACAGGGCTTGACCAGCTTGTCGTTGGGGTGGGGCACGCTCAAAGAGCCATCGGCTTCTTGCTTGAGCAGGTAGATCTCGCACTCGATGCCCAGGTTCATGCCGTAACCCATCTCGGCCGCTTGCGCCAGCACGTTCTTCAGGGCCACGCGGGTGCTCAAGGGGTAGGGCTTGCCTTGAAAGTGGTTGTCGGCCGGCATCCAGGCCACCTTGGGCTCCCAGGGCAGTTGCACCACGTGGTTCAGATCAGGCACCGAGGTCAGCTCGTCGTCGTTGGGCGCCTGGCCCAGGCCATCGAGCGCGTAGCCGGTGTAGCGCTCCGAGCCCGCCGCCATTTGCGGCAGGTGGTCGATGGGCACGACCTTGGCCTTTTGCACGCCGTGGATGTCCACGTAAGCGCCGATGCAGTACTTCACGCCCTTGTCCTTCAGGGCCTGTTGCAGGGCGTGGACGTGATCTTCAGTGGGTTCTGCGCGAGACATGCGGTACTCCAGCTCAGGGGTGATCGACACGATCGAAATACGAGTGCGGCAAAGGGGGCTCTTGCGTGAGCCCGCGGCGAATCAGGGCGGAGAGGTCCTCGACCATCCAGCCGAAGGCTTCGCGGCCTTTCTCGGCCGTGGCCTGGCTGGGCGAGCCCGTCACGCCGTTGGCGCTGGTGCGGTTCACCGGGTGCGCAAACACCTGGCCGGTGGTGCGATCCGGGTCGTCGCCGTCGGCCAGCTTGTCGGGTCGCACCATCTCGGGCGAGACGGCCAGCATCAACGAGGTTTCGGCGTCGTTGGCGTGCCAGTCGGTGGCATCGGCAAAGTGAAAGTCCCGCACGCGCGGGCTGATGTCCGGCGAGTTGATGACGGCCACCATCAGGTCGTCGTGCTCGGCGCGCAGCATCTCCAGTGCGCAGCGCAAGGGTGCGGCGTTGGTCACGTGGGTGTTGATGATGAACAGGCGCCGCACCCCGCTGTGGTACGCCCCATCACCGATCTGCTTGACCAGCTCGATCAGGGTGATGGGCTGCACGGGGATGGTGCCGGGCCAGCGGCGGCTGTGCCCCAAGGAGCAACCGTAGGGCAGGGGCGGCAGCATGGGCACGCCCGTGGCCTGCGACGCCGCGCGGCACAGCTTGTCGGCGATCTCGGTGTCCATGCCGCAGCCCATGTGGGGGCCGTGCTGCTCGGTGGCGCCCACGGGCAGGATGGCGGCATGGCCAGCGGCTTTCAAGGCATCAGGCAGCTCGGCCCAGGTGAGGTGAGACCAGAACATTGTGGGTGCCTCATCCCGCCTTATTCGACGTCGTCGCCCACGTCGGTCATGCGGATGACCTGGGGCACCACATCGGGCTCGGGGTCGTCCTCGCTGGCGTCATGGGGTGGGTGAATCAGCGCTTCGATGTGCGCCTTGGTGGCGCGGAACTCGGGTGTATCGAACTGCCCCGGACTGCGTGGCCGGGGCACCGGCACTTCGATCAGCTCTTGCACTTCGCCGGGGTGGGCCTTCAGCACCAGGATGCGGTCGGCCAGGTACACGGCCTCGTCCAGGTCGTGCGTGATGAACAGGATGGTGATGTCGATGTTGCGCCAGATCTCCAGCAGGTGGGCCTGCATCTTGGCGCGCGTCTGCGCATCCAGCGCGCCGAAGGGCTCGTCCATCAGCAGGATGCGCGGCTGGTTGGCCAGCGCCCGCGCAATGGCCACGCGTTGCTTCATGCCGCCCGACAACTGGTGCGGATAGGCATCGGCAAACTTGCTCAGGCCCACCAGCTCCAGCCACTGCCGGGCCTGGGCTTCGGCCTCGTTCTGACCGGCGCCATTGACTTCCAGGCCGAACATCACGTTCTTCTTGACCGACAACCAGGGGAACAAGGTGTAGCCCTGGAAGACCATGCCACGGTCTTTGCCGGGGCCCACCACGGGCTGGTTGTCCAGCAGCACCTGGCCGCTGCTGTAGGACTCCAGCCCCGCCAGGATGCGGATCAAGGTGGATTTGCCGCAGCCCGACGGGCCCAGCACGCACACAAACTCGCGACGGTGCACCTTGAAGTCCACCCCCTTGAGTGCCGTCACGGGGCCCTGGTGCGAGTCGTAGACCTTGCCCAGGTCCTTCACCTCCAGCACCACATCACGCGCCTTGAGGCGATCGAATCTGGCCTTCACGGCCTCGGACTGATCCAGGTAGCTCATGTCCTGCCCTTCGCAGTGTCCCAGGGGAAGAGCCGGCGCCCCAGCCAGGCCAGCATCAGGTCGATGCTCAGGCCGATGATGCCGATCATGGCGATGGCCGCATACACGTTGTCGAAGTTCTGGTAACGGGCCTGCTGGGTGATGAAGAAGGTGATGCCCGAGCTGGCGCCGATCAGCTCGGCCACGATCAGGTACGTCCAGGCCCAGCCCAGCAGCACGCGCTGATCGCGGTACAGGTCCGGCAGGATGCCGGGCAGCACCACCCGGCTGAGCAGCTTCCAGCGCTTGGTGCCCAGGGTGAGGGCGGCTTCGAGCAGGCCGAACTCCAGCTTGCGTGTGGTGTTGGCGATGACCAGCACCTGCTGAAAGAAGGTGCCGATGACGATGATGGCGATCTTCGGCCCCGCGTGAATGCCCAGGATGGCCACGGCCAATGCGCCAAAAGCGGGCGCCGGCAGGTAGCGGAAGAATTCGATGAAGGGCTCGTGCAGCCGCGAGATGGGCGTGTACACACCGCACAAAATGCCCAGCGGCACGCCCACCAGTGACGAGATCAAAAATCCCCAGAAGATGATCTGCATGCTTTGCCACAGGCTTTCATGCAGCCACAAGCCATCTTTTTGCTGGGGCGGGGTGGTGAAGGCGGTGTAAAACGCGCGCCCCACCTCATGCGGCGCGGGCAGGTACACGGGGTTGGCCGGTGTGCCCTGGGGCGGTTGTTGCCCCGCCTCCTGCATGGCGGCCACCTCGTCGGCAAAGGCGGCGCGCTCCATGCGCATGCCCACCTCCAGGTAGCTCACATCGCCCACCTCGGTCACCAGCACCTGGGGGTGCCACAGCCAGGGCACGTAGCTCACGGCCGCCCACAACAACAGCGGCAGCAAGAACGAGCCCAGGCCCAGCATCCACCGGCTGCGAGGCGACAGCGGCGCGCGCACGGCAAACCAGGTGGAGGTGCTCATGGTGGGCCTGTCCTGGTGGCCTTACTTGGCCGCAGCGTTGGTCAACGAGGCGTCGATGTAGCTGTCGATGGACTGCGGGGTCTTGTACACCTCGTTGGCCACGTTGAACTCATCGGCGATCTTGCTGGAGCCATACAGCGACTTGAAGCCATCGGCCTTGACCATGATGGCCTTGCCTTCCTTCAGCGAGAGCAGTCGGGTGCCCTTGAGGAAGGTGGCGTAGGCCTCGGGCTTGACGCCCACGCGCGCGGCCATGATCTTCAACGCTTCCGGCTGGGTCTTGGGGTCGTTGATGAAGCTGACCACCTTGTCCCACACGCCCACCACCTTCTGCCAGTCTGCCTTGCGGGCCGCCAGGCTCGTGGGGTTGACGGCCAGCACGTCGTAGATCAGACCTGGCTCGTCGGCCGAGGTGTAGATGGGGCGCGAGCCCGGCAAGCCCCGGATGGCCTGACCCGCGATGGGCTGCCAGGCGCCCACGGCGGCCACGTCACCCGAGGCCAGCACCTGAGGCATTTCGTTGGTCTTGGCGTTCACCAAGGTGACATCAGACTCCTTCATGCCCGCCTTCTTCAGGCCATTGAGCAGCAGCAGGTGTTCGACCAGGCCGAACTCCACCGCCACCTTCTTGCCCTTGAGGTCCTTGAGCGACTTGACGCCAGGGCGGCCAATGATCATGTCATTGCCGTTGGAGTAGTCGGTCAGCATCACCATCACGCCCTTGACGCCGGTGGCGCCCGTCACCAGGGTGTCGCCATTGGTCATGGTCACGGCGTCGATCTTGCCGGCCGCGAAGGCCTCCAGCGAGGCCGAGTAGTCAAACCACTCGAACTTCACATCGACACCGGCTTGCTTGAACCAGCCTTTGTCAATGGCCACCTGCCAGGCCACCCAGCCCGGCCAGTCGCTGTAGCCCACGGTCAGGGGTTGGGCCGCCCAACTGAGCTGTGCGCCCACCAGGGCCGACACGGCCACGAGGGCCTTGGCCCCACTCACCAGGTGCTTGCGCACGCTTGCGGTCAACTCGGATACAGAGAACATGATCAGCCCATCCTCGGTTATTACGGATTGAACAACGGGTAATACCGATGGGCAATGCATCAAGCGTGCCAGCCGTACTTTGGGCGGCGCGCAGGGGCGGCCCAGGCCGCGGGCGCGCAGAGTTCACCAAAGCCGGGATCAGCGCACCGGGGCTGTGCGCAACAACCGAGGTGCGTGTTCGCGACAGCCGCGTTGAGCTTTACGGTGGGCTCGGCTATGGTTCACGGTTGGTTGAGTGTTTGATCTTGTTTTAAACAGGGAAAGGTAGAAAGAAGATGTTGATGAAGCGTTTGGCTTTGGGTGCGATGGCTGCTGCTGCGGTGGCGCTGATGAGCGGCTGCGGCACGATGACGGACGTCAAAATGGTGGTGAGCGACCCGGATGCGCACCTCGCCCATGCGTTCTCGCTTGAGAAAATGGCCCCCAAGCTGCTGAGCCAGGTGCCACGCAATCAACCAGCTGTGGGCTTTCGCAAGCTGACGATCAAAACCGAGGCGACCAGCGAAGAGCCCACTGGCAAGAAAGACGCCTGGGTCAATCTGTTCATCATGGAGCCCTTTGGCGACGGCCTGATTCGCTTCAAACGTGAGCAGTCCAGCAACGGCATCCCGTTCAACATGTTCTTCAGCGTCTCTTACGCAGGGATGCTGGACCTGCGCTCGCAGAGCGTGCCCTTGCAAGGTGGCTACGTTGGCGGCATCTACGATGTCAAGGAGCTGAAGTCGCTCAGCCCCGTGCCCACCGCCGTGGGCCAGACCTTCGAGTCTGAATACAGCGCAGGCCCGGAAGTTCAGTTGCTCAACTTCACCGAATACCAGCGCAAGTGCAAGGCCACCAAGTTGGTGCCCGCCACCGATTACCACAAGGATCTGCCTGGCAAGGTCCTTGAGCTGGACTGTGAAAACTTCCGGGACGGCGCATTGCATTACCGATCCAAATGGGCCGTGATCCAGCAGTTTGGTATCGCTGTCATGACTGAAGCTGTCGGTACGGGCTCCAAGAACACCTACAAGATCGTAGAAGTGTCTGCGCAGCGCTGAGCAGCGCTAGCCACGGCGTTGGCGTGCACCATGTTGTGCGGCCAACGCCACGCCCATCAGCACCACGCCACCTGCCAGCACCTGGCGCAGGCCCATGGTTTCGCCCAGCCAGGCCAGGCCCATCAGCGCGCTCAGCACGGGCACTGACAACTGCACCGTGCCGGCAGCCTGGGTGGCCATGCGCTGTCGCACCCAGTACCACAGCACGTAACCCAGGGCCGAGGTCACGCACCCCGACAGCACGGCATACGCCACGCCCAGTGGTGGGGCGTGCAAGGCGGTACCCTGCAGCGATTCCCACGCCAGCAGGCCCAGGGCCAGTGGGGTGGCCAGCACAAAACTGCTGCCGGTGGCGGCCAGGGGCGTCATGGCCTGTTGACCGGCTGATTTGCCCAGCACCGAGAAGCCGCCCCAGGCCAGGCCAGCGGCCAGCATCAGTGCCGCATGCACCAGGTGGCTCGCTGCCGTGGGTGAGGCGCCGGGCGCCAGAAACACCACGAGCCCGGCCAGTGCCAACAGCGCGCCCACACCGTGGGGACGTTCGCCGCGCTGCCAGCCCACGGCCATCATCAGCAACTGCGCCGACGCGAACAACACCAGTGCGCCAGTGCCGGTGTCCAGCCCGCGGTAGGCGTGAGAGAAGCCCGCGGCGTACACGAACAACAGCAGCCCTGACCACCATCCCCGGCGCGAGGTGTCCAAGCGCAGGCCTTGGTGGCGCATCAGCGCCGCCAGCGTGAGTGCGCCCGCGCCCAGCCGCACCGCCGTGAAGGTGCTGGGATCGATGGGGGTGGTCTGCAACGCCAGCCTGGCCAGCAGCGAGTTGGCGGCAAAGGCAACCATGGTGCAGGCCGTGAGCAGAACCAGCCACCCCAGAGATGCGGGTGCAGGCGTGCCGGAGAGGTGGGGGCGGGGCATGCGGCATTGTGGTGCATGGGCCCATCGTGGGAGCTAGGGATGGGCGCTGAAGCGCCTTGAAATTACATTGGCGCCCAATCAATTGGCGGAGGTGTGCGATGAACAGACGTTGGTGTGTGGCCGTGGTGGGCTTGGATGGCGTCCTCAGGCCCATGCACGTGGACGCGGGATGTTGATGACCGCGCTGCTTTGGCTGGCGTTGGCCACCTTGCTGACCGTGGTCGGCGATTACTTCATCAAGCTGGCTTCGGTCGGTCCCGGTATGTCATCGTGGCAGTTTGCATTTGGGGCCATGTGTTACGGTTCGCCTGCCATTGCCTGGTACCACCTGATGCAGCAGCACAACCTGGCCACCATCGCCGTCTTTTATTCGGTGGCCACGCTGCTGATGGTGGCTGGCCTGGGTGTGGTCGTGTTCAAACAGCCTTTCACGTGGCGTGAGGGGGTGGGTGTGGCGCTGGCGCTGGCGGCGGTGCTGGTGATGACCTTGGGAAAGGATGGGTGATGCGGGCTGCTCTCCGCAACGTGGTGTTCATGGGCTTTGGCAACATCGGGCAGGCGCTGGCGCCTTTGTTGCGTCGCCGATTTGGGCATGTGGTCGTACAGGTGCTGGACGAGAGGATGACCCCCGAGCAGGTGGCTGTGGCCGCAGAGTTCGGGTTTGAGTGGCAGCGCGCCTGTGTGTGTGTCGACAACTTCGAGGCCTTGCTGCGAGGGCGAGTGGGTGAGGGCACCTTGCTTTTGAACCTCGCCACGTCGATTGACAGCCTGACGCTCATTAGCTGGGCGCAGGCACAAGGTGCTTGGTACCTCGACACCTGCATCGATCCGTGGGCTTACCGAGACGGCGAACTTGCCTCTGGCGACAACACCAACTACCGCATGCGCCAGGCGGTCATCGAGTGCCAGACTGCGCAGCGCCGGTCGGGGGTGCCCTTGCCCACCGCCGTTGTCGCCCATGGCGCCAACCCGGGCATGGTGTCCATCTTTGCCAAAGAGGCGTTACTGCGCATGGCCCGCCGCTGGCGGCCGCAGCCTGTGGCGCCGGTGGGGCGCATCGAATGGGCTCAACTGGCACAGGCTTTGGGTGTGCGTGTCATCCAGGTTTCTGAGCGAGACACTCAGTCGGGCGCCATGCCGCGAGCGCCGGGCGAGTTCGTGAACACCTGGTCGGTGGATGGCTTCATCGCCGAGGCGCTGCAGCCCGTGGAAATGGGGTGGGGCAGCCACGAGACTCAGGGGCCGTGGCACGCGAGCGTGTGCCAGCACGACATCGGCGATCGTTGCGGCGTGTACGCGCCACAACTGGGGGTTCACACCCGAGTGAAGACACGCACTCCGGCTGCGGGCGAGGTGACCGGCTGGCTGATCAGTCACAACGAGGCGTTCTCGATGGCGTCTTGGTTGACGCTGCGCGACGGTGATCGTGTGGTGTATCGGCCGACCGTTTATTACGCCTACCACCCATGTGACGAAGCGGCCGACAGCCTGGCCTTGCTGGAGGCCGGTCACCGCGCCGACGTGCAGGCAGCCAGGGTTTTGAAAGACGAGATCGTGGACGGCATGGACGAGTTGGGGGTGCTCTTGCTCAGTGACCGCTACCCTGCGTTGTGGTTTGGGTCGCAATTGTCCATTGGGCGCGCCAGAGCGCTGGCGCCGCACAATAATGCCACCAGTCTGCAGGTGGTCGGTGGCGTGATGGGTGCCATCGAATGGCTGCTCCTGCATCCGATGGCGGGCATTGTGGAATCCGAAGACCTTGATCATGAACTGCTGATGCGCCATGCCGCCCCATACTGGGAGCCCCTGGTCGAGGCCGTGTTTGCGTGGCATCCGGCGGGCGATGCCGAGGCTGTTTCACCAGCGGCTGAACGTCGCTGGTGCCTCGACCAGTTCATCGTGAGCAAGGCCCTTTCGTGAGGCGCGCGGACGTGCTGGTGGCTCTTGTGCGTCGCGCGCAGCGCTGGCTGCTCGCCGGGTCAGCGGTCTGCCTGGCGGCATGCAGCACCGTCAGCGAGCCTCAACCGCCAGAGCCTCCAGCGCCTGTGCACGTTCAGGTGCCCGATGCCATGCAGATCGAGCGCGAAGAATCAGAGCGTCGAGAGGCGGCGCGTCGAGCGGCTCAACGCCTGGCAGCCGAACGCCTCGCGGCCGAGCAAGCCCACCTGGCGGCGATGGCGGCGCTGGAGGCTTTGATGGGCCACGGTGCAGCGGCTGGGGCAGCGGCTGGCACGGCCCGTCCCTGGTCCTCCAACTTTGTCGGGCCGATGCATCGGCCGGGTGGGGCGGTCGATCAGCCGGACGTGGCCGCCCCGGTGGTGGAACTGGTGGTTGAAGCGGCACCTGAACCACCAGGCGCAGACAAGGTGGCGCCTGAGCCGCAGGATTACAGCGTGCGCGCTTCAGCCACCGAGCGGCTCAGCATCCCTGGGCCCCCAGGCGAGCTGCGCGTGTGGATCGGGGTGACCAGCCGCATGCCGCAGGCGCCGGTCGGCATGGCCACACAAGCCAAGTCCCTTGGCACCTCGGGGCAGACGGCGCGTGTCAAGCCCTTTGCGTTGGGCCTGGAGGTCGAGCCCCGCGAAAGCATCTGCGCGCGGATCGATCCTTCCGGCTCCGAGCTGAGGTTCAAGCTGCTGCCCAGCAAGACCGGTGATTTTTCAGTGGGGGCGGACGTGGAGTTGTACAGTAGCGCCGATTGCACGGGGGCGGCCATTCCCAAATCGGCCGAATCCGTCACCGTGCGCGTGGGTGTCGACAGCCAGCGCGTGGCCAGTGATTCGCTGCTGGAGTTGCTGGTGCGAGCCTGGAAGGCTTTCCTCGGGTTCTGGGAGCAGGCGCTGGTGATCGTTTTTGCGCTGTTGCTGTTTCTGCTCCGAAAGCGCCTGTTCGGTTGGTTTGGTTTTGAGAGCAAGGATTGAGGGCTGAGCAGCCCGTTGATCAAGTCCTGAGTGCCCATCATGAGCTCTGAGTTCACGCCATCGCCTGGCACCCGGCTGGTGCTGCCCTCGTCCGAAGTGTCTGGTGTTGGGCAGGCCGACGGCGCCTGGTGGGTGCGTCTGGCGGTGGCGGCCATCGAAGGCGGCCATGCCCCAGGCTTTCTGACCGGCGTGACCCTCGTGTGCCCCCAGGTTCGTCAAGTCCGGTGTGCTGACGACCTCCTGGGCACGGTGGCCCAGGCTGAGCTCGTGCAGGCTGATCGCCGTGTGAGGCAACTGACCTGGCCCATCGAGCTGGATGGGGATGTCACCATGAGCCTGTGGCTGGTCAACGGCGCATCGTGCGAGGTTTCAGGGCGTGGGCTTCGCGCCGTGCTGGCGCCCGATGCCCGATGGCACGAATGGATGGGCTGCTGATGAGCCATGTCATCCATTTGCGCGAGGTCGAGTTCACCGCCGTGCGCGCGCAAGGGCCAGGCGGTCAGAACGTCAACAAGGTCTCCAGCGCGGTGCACCTGCGTTTTGACATCAGGCGGTCGACGCTGCCGGACGCGGTGAAAGAGCGCCTGCTGCAGTCCCGTGATCAGCGCATCACCACGGAAGGCGTCATCGTGATCAAGGCGCAGACTTCACGCAGCCGCGAGCAAAACAAAGCCGAGGCCCTGGCCCGACTGGAGGCGCTGATCTTGCAAGCCTCACGCGTGGCACCTGTGCGTCGCCCCACCCAGCCTACGCGGGCAGCCCGACAGCGCCGCCTCGAGGCGAAGTCGCAGCGTGGAGACATCAAGGCGTCGCGGACCAGGGTGCGGCCGTGAGCGAGGAGGTCGCCATGCTTTTGAAATCGGTCCCGTCGTGGCTGTGGTCGATGGTGTTCGGGTGGCTGCTGTTGTGCACGGCCTTGTGCATGGCGTTGTGGCTGGGTGGGCCCCGTCATCCAGCGCCCATGGTCAGCATCAACGAGCCGTTCAAGGCCTTGAGTCGCGAGGGGCTGCCCGATCTGCAGTACGTTCAAGCTGAAGATGGGCAGTCACTGGCCTACCGTGCGTACGTGCCAGCGGGAACGGCCAAGGGCTGCGTGGTCCTGGTGCACGGATCGTCGGCCACCAGTGTGAGCATGCATGCGGTGGCCCGTGCGTTGGTGACGGCCGGCCACGTGGTGTATGCGTTGGACATGCGAGGCCATGGCGCATCGGGGCCCAAAGGGCACATCGACCACGTCGGCCAGCTTGAATCGGATCTGCATGCCTTTGTGAAGGCTGTTCAGGTGCCCAGGCCATCAACCCTGCTGGGCTTCTCATCAGGGGGTGGGTTTGTGTTGCGCGTGGCGGGCAGCCTTCAGCAAGGCGATTTTGACAGTTACCTCCTGGTGTCTCCATTCATCAGCCAGGATGCTCCCAACCAACGCCCAGGCAGCGGCGGGTGGGTGCATGTGGGCGTGCCGCGCATCGTGGCGCTCACCGCCCTCAACGCGGTGGGCATTCGCTGGTTCAATCATTTGCCGGTGACGGCGTTTGCACTGAACGCGGAAGCACGCAGTCACCTGACGTCCACGTATGACTTCAACCTGGCCAGCAATTTCAGGCCCCCAGCCAACTACCTGGCCACGATGCAGCGGGTGCGGCGTCCGCTGTCGGTGTTGGCCGGTGCCGAGGATGAGGCCTTCGTGAGCGCTGCGCTGCAAGGCATGGTGCGCGATGCGGGCCAAGCCTGGCCCGTCGAGATATTGCCCGGCCTTGGTCACATTCCCATGATCCTGGCGCCTTCAGCCCTTCAGGCCGTGGTGCGCCATGTTGCGCATCTTCAAGGGGGCGCAGCCGGGCAAGACGGTATGCTGCGTGATCCGCTCGCTCATTGAACAGGCCACACGCCATGTCCAGTCGCACCCAGAAGCTCCACACCATCACCAAGCGGCTCATCCTCATGACCTCGCTGGCCCTGGCCGTGGTGGTGGCCATCTTCGCCTCCTCGTTCATTTTTCAGCAGCGCCTCATGGTGTCCTGGCTGTGTTTCGGCTGTGGTCTGCTGGGCGGCTTCGTCAGCATCCAGCAGCGGCTCAAGAACCTGCCTGACGAGGAGCTCGAGCTTTTGTCCGAGTCGTGGTTTCAGATCCTGCTGGTGCCGGTGTACGGCGGCATCTTCTCGCTCGTGCTGTATGTGGGCTTTCTCAGCGACATCGTCAGTGGCCCCTTGTTTCCGCGCTTTGCCGTCCCGCCATTCAGCGAGCCCTTGCCCACGGCCGATGACCTGATCAACTTCCTGCGCAGCACCTATCCCGCCACCGGCCCCGACCTTGCCAAACTCTTGTTCTGGACCTTCGTGGCCGGGTTTTCCGAGCGCTTCGTGCCCCAGATCCTGCAGCAGCGCGAACAGTCCACCACCGAGCCCAAAAAATGACCACCACCAACGCTGCGCCCGAAGCCGTGCTGACCTTCTGGTTTGACGAGATCCAGCCCAGTCAGTGGTGGACGGTGGACGCGGGCTTTGACGAGGCCTTGGCAGCGCGCTTTGGCGGCCTGCTGACCCGCGCCGCCCGGGGCGAATTGGTGGACTGGCGCGAGACGCCGCGCGGCCGCCTGGCCGAGGTGATCGTGCTGGACCAGTTCTCGCGCAACATCCACCGCGGCACGCCAGGCGCCTTTGCGCAAGACCCGATGGCCCTGGCCCTGGCGCAGGAGGCCGTGGCCCGGGGGGCGCTGTCCGCGCTGAGCGAACCCATGGAGCGCACCTTCTTGCTGATGCCCTACATGCACAGCGAGTCGGCACTCATCCACCGCCACGCCGAGCCGCTGTTCAAGCAGTGGGCACCGGCCACCAATCACGATTACGAGCTGCGGCACAAGGCCATCATCGACCGGTTTGGACGCTACCCGCACCGCAATCAGGTGCTGGGACGAGCGTCATCCGATGAGGAGCTGGCGTTTCTGCGTGAGCCCGGCTCCAGCTTCTGAGCCGGCTCAGAAGCGCCGCACATACACCGCCCCGCCCTCGGCCGGCAGTGGTGGGGCGGGCACGTCTTTGCGTGCGCTCGGGCTCACCGACACCGTCAGCTTGAGCTCGCTGAGCAGCCGCATGGCCACGTCCAGGGTCAAGGGCGTCTGGCCCTGCAGCATGGGTGCAAGCTGCCCACGCGAGACCCCGGTGGCGGCCACCATCTGAGCGATGAAGCGGGACCACGCGAGGGCTTTCAGCGCCTCCAGCAGCAAGACGCTGTCGCCCCGCATCAGGGCGTCCGACACGAAAGCGGCCAGCTCTTCTTCGGTGTCCAGGGCGGCCATCAAAGGGCCTCTGAGTGCATCCATCACGGCTCCAGGCAATACCAGGCAGTGTCTGCACAGAATGTTACAGGACGTTGCCACGTCGCTGTGGCGCCAGATTGTCGCGTGCTCGTCCCTGCATGCCTCCACGCCTCCTGCACTTCAGGGGGGAGACGAGGCCGTCGGGTGCCCACGCTCGCATGCATCCTTGCTACATTGGCTTGCAATTTGATGACGCATCAGGAGCCGACACATGTCTCACAGCCCTTTGTTGGATCATGCCCGCCAATGGGTGCAAGCCGGATTGATCGCAGCCATGCCCATGAGCGCCATGGCCGTGGTCGAAGTCGATGAAACGCCGGCGGCCCCCTCCACGGCCGAGCTGGAGGCCGGTTATTCGGCCACGGCCACCTATTCGAATTCGGGCTGGTTCACTGGCGAGATTGACACCACCAAGACCAGCGTCAGCACGCTGGGTCTGGGCTTCAAGCTCAGTGGTGACAACCGGTTTGAAGATGCGCAACGCTACACCAAGTCCTATTATTCATGTGACGACTCAGGCTGCGATGCCGGTAGCGTGGTGTACAGCCGTGGCGACACCACGGGCATCGCCATGGTGTGGGGTGGTCGAGTGACGGGCGAGTTTGGTCAGGATGATCGCCTGATGGCCGGCTACGAGTTTTTGCTGGACTGGACGCACACGCCCGTGGCCGATGGTCTGTACGACTATGCCTCGGTGAGCTGGAACCTGGTGATCGGCGTCAACGAAGGCAGCTGGGATGGCTCGCCCTATGTGCCCGAGCAGTACCAGTCTTTGCCCGGCAACATGGGTGGCTACACCGGCAGCGCCAGCGGTTACCTGGACACGCCTGGCAGCTCGTGGATCACGGGCGAGATCGAGGCCTGGTTGCCCACGCCTGACTACACCCCGGAGGGCGGCTGGCACTGGTTTGCGCAACTGACGGTGGATTTTGACGAGGCGGGTGTCAGATGGACATGGCCTGGTGACCCGGCGCCGGCCAGCATCAATGGCGACTATCTGCGTGTGATGGTGCCCAACCAGTCGATCGACGTGGGCATCAATGCCATCCCCACTGCCGTGCCTGAAGCCGGTTCGGTGGCCATGGCGCTGGCCGGGCTGGGTGTGGCAGGCGCCATGGTTTGGCGCCGTCGACGTCAGGGCCATTGAATCGTTTGCGCGTTCTGCTGCTGCAAGGGCAGTCGGTTCACGACCGATCCAGTGGCGCGGCGCAGAGCATGCGCCAACTGGCCGAGGCCCTTGCGCTGGCGGGGGCACAGGTGCATGCCTTGTGCACCTCGGGGTGTGAAAACGCCGATCCACTGAGCCACCTCGCGACCACGTTGGCGCGTGCGGGGCAGCCCTTGAACCACGCTTCGGCGCCTGGCACCTGGCTGCACTGGACGGACCGGGGCGTCAGCACCGATCTGCTCGTGACCGTTCCTGCGCGTCGCCACCACTGGTGCGATGACTGGGGCGACCGATTCGATGCCCGCTACCTCGCGGTGCTGGAAGAAGCCTCCATCGACGTGGTGATCACCTTTGGCCAGGACGCCGCCGACATGCGGCGGTGGGCATGGGCGCGTCAGCGTGGCTGCCGTGTGGTGCGTGTGATGCACAACCAGAGCGCCATCGCCGAGTCCGGGGCGAATGAGGTCGACGAAGTGTGGGCCCCCAGTCATGACCTGGCGGGGCGCTATGAACAGGCGTGGTCACGCCCGGTGTGGGTGTGCTCCACGGCGGTCTCCGCTCTGCCCGAGCCTGACGCGGCCGATGTGTTTGAGCCGTCTGCGCCACCTCGTGCATTCGTCACCTTCATCAACCCCGAGGTGGCCAAGGGCGCCGATGTGGTGGCCCACCTGGTGGCCCGCTGGCAGACCGAGCGGCCTGGGCAGCCAGTTCTGATTGTCGAAGGGCGTGCGGGCGCCATGCAATGGCAGGCAGCCCTGGCGCGGGCGGGGGTGGCGCCACGGTCTTGCCCGCAGGTGTTTGTGGCGCCGGTGCAGGATGACCTGTCGGCCATCTGGGCGGCCAGCAAGGTGGTGCTCATGCCCTCCCTGGTGGACGAGGCGGCCGGCCGCGTGGCCCTGGAAGCCATGGGCCATGGCGTGGTGCCGCTGGTGTCCAACCGCGGCGCGTTGCCCGAAACGGTGCAGCATGCCGATTGGGTGTTGCCGCTGCCGTGCGGCATGTCCTGGAGGCAACCGGCGGCGGTTCCGCCATCGGTGACAGACACCTGGGCCCAGGGCATTGCACCCTACCTGGACGATGAAGCCCGGTGGCGGCAGGCCTCTGCGCGGGCGAGGGCCCTGGCGCAGCGGCACCGTCTGGACCGGATCGGGCCCGCGTGCCTGCAGCGCCTGCAGGCGCTGGTGGCGGCGTGAGTTGGGCGCAGCCCCCTAGTTTCAAGTTCGCGCAGGTGATCGCGCGCGTCATCAAGCCGCAATAATCACCGACTTCATGTGCGGCCGGCTGGCCGCCCCACCACGCACTGGGAGATTGCCATGTCCACCCCCTTTCACCCCATCATTTACGTGCGCGGCTACGCCATGACGGCGGGCGAGCGAGACGACACGGCGGCCGACCCGTTCTGCGGCTTCAACCTGGGCTCGACCGTTTACCGGGCGTCCGTGGACCGCAAGGCCCCGCCTCACAAGTTCATCTTCGAGTCCCCCCTGTTGCGCCTGATCAGCGATTTTGGCTATCAGGAGGTCTATGAAAACGGCTACGACATCCTGGCCCCTGAATGGCAGCCGCGCGAAGGCCAGCAGGGCATCAGCGCCCGCTCGGTCATCATCCACCGCTACTACGACGATGGCTCGCGCCTGCTGGGCAATGGCAAGCCCAAAGAGATCGAAGACTACTCGCGCGAGCTGAGCGCGCTGATCTTGCGGGTGCGCGATCTGGTGGTGGCGCAAGAGGGCATCAAGCCGGAAGACTTCAAGTGCTACCTGGTGGCCCATTCCATGGGTGGCCTGGTGTGCCGTGGCCTGCTGCAGAACCGCAAGCTGGGCACGGCGGCGGCCCGTCAGGCGGTGGCCAAGCTGTTCACGTATGGCACGCCACACAACGGCATCGATGTGGCGGGCATCAACGTGCCCAGCTGGCTGGGGCTCAACGAGATCAACACCTTCAATCGTGAGCGCATTGCCGAGTTCCTCGACATGAAGGCCATCTACAAAAAGTATGGCCGCGTGGACTTCATGCCCGCCTCGGCCCTGCCCATTCAGAACGTGTTCTGCATGGTGGGCACCAACCGCAACGATTACGACGCAGGCGCCGGGCTGTCGCGCACCTTCGTGGGCCATGGCAGCGATGGCCTGGTCAAGATCGAGAACGCCTCCTTGTGGGGGCTCGATGACCGCTTGCAGGTGACCCAATCGGCGGCCACGGGCTACACCTACCGGGCCCACTCGGGCGTCTTCGGCCTGGTCAACAGCGAAGAGGCCTACCAGAACCTGGTGCGCTTTCTGTTTGGTGATGTGCGCGTGGACATCTGGCTGAAGATCGACGAGGTGAGCCTGCCCAAAGACCTGCAAGGCAAAGACGTGGAGGCCCTCTACCAGTTCGAGCTGGCCGCCTCACCGCGTGGCAAGCGATGGCAGCTCACACGGCGCATGGCCGAAGAGGACTCGCCCGCCTGCCGCACGCACCGGCACCTCACCGACCCCAAGACCAAGGGCGCGCGCCTGGTGTACCTGTCCACCGTGTTCCTGGCCAACCGGGCCCGGGTGAATGACCAGGATCCATCGCTGGCGTACCACATGGACCTGGGCGTGCGCGTGCCTGATTACGAGGTCAACCGCCGCTTCTGGCCCAACAGCCACTTTGAGGGCGCCTACCTGTTTCGCGACCAGTTGGTGGTGAAGATGGTGCCACCTGCGCAGCCTGGGGGCGTGTGGTCGGTGGCCCATGGCTGGGCCTCGAAAGGTGTGGGGCAGGCCACCGAGGCCACCGACTACCGCGCGCTGGGCCAGGGCCTGTTCGAGCTGAAGGTGGACTTTGCCAGCTCGGGCCAGGCACCCGGCATCAAGGGTCAAGTGCTGTTGTCGGCATCGGCCTGGAATGTGTGACACTCCGGGCGCATGAAAGCTGTATCCCTGCGCGCCGACGTTCTGGCCGGCATCACCACGTCCTTTGCCCTGGTGCCCGAGTGCATCGCCTTCGCCCTGGTGGCGCAACTCAACCCGCTGATGGGCCTGTATGGGGCCTTCATCATTTGCACCATCACGGCCCTGATGGGTGGGCGGCCCGGCATGGTGTCGGGCGCCGCGGGTTCGATGGCCGTGGTCATCGTGGCCCTGGTGGTGCAGCATGGTGCCCAGTATTTGCTGGCCACGGTGGTGCTCAGTGGCCTGCTGATGATGTTGTTTGCCACGCTGCGCCTGGGCAAGCTGGTGCGCATGGTGCCGCACCCGGTGATGCTGGGCTTTGTGAATGGCCTGGCCATCGTGATCGCGATGTCGCAGCTGGAGCACTTCAAGGCCGATGGGGGCTGGTTGCAGGGTGAGCCGCTGCTGTGGATGGCGGGCCTGGTGGCCCTGACCATGGTCGTGGTGTATGGGCTGCCACGCCTCACCAAAGCCGTGCCGCCCGCGCTGGTGGCCATCCTGGGGGTGGGCCTGTTGACCTGGGGATTGCAGTTGCCCACGCGCACCCTGGGCGACATGGCCCACATCGCCGGGGGCTGGCCCACGCTGGCCTGGCCTGAGGTGCCCCTGACGCTGGAGACCTTGCAGATCATCGCGCCCTATGCAGTGCTGATGGCCATGGTGGGCCTGCTGGAAACCTTGCTGACGCTGAACCTGACGGATGAGATCACGCAGACCCGGGGGCGCACCAACCGCGAGTGCCTGGCCCTGGGCGTGGCCAATGTCAGCTCGGGCCTGGCCGGTGGCATGGGGGGCTGCGCCATGATCGGGCAGACCATGATCAACCTGAACTCGGGTGGCCGTGGGCGTGTCTCGGGTGTGGTGGCCGGGGTGATGATCTTGCTGTTCGTGCTGGTGCTGTCACCACTGATCGAGCAGATTCCGCTGGCGGCCCTGGTGGGCGTGATGTTCGTGGTGGCCCAGCAAACCTTCGCCTGGGGCTCGCTGCGGGTGTTCAACAAGGTGCCGCGCAACGATGCCATCGTCATCGTGCTGGTCACGGTGATCACGGTGCTGACCGATCTGGCCCTGGCCGTGCTGTGCGGCGTGATCATCGCCGCGCTGAACTTTGCCTGGCAGCATGCCCGCGAGCTGTACGCCGATGCGCACGACGAGGCCGATGGCAGCAAGCTGTACCGCGTGCACGGCACCCTGTTTTTTGCGTCGACCACCGACTTCCTGAAGCTGTTCGATGCGGCGGGCGACCCTGGCCGCGTCACGCTGGACTGCCGCCATCTGAGCTTTGTGGACTACTCGGCCATCGAGGCCCTGCACACCCTGCGAAAGCGCTACCAACGCGCGGGCAAGCACCTGCGCGTGGTGCACTTGTCAGAGCGGTGCAAGCAGTTGCTGCGGCGCGCAGGCGCGCACGACTGAGGCGCCTCAGTCGGGTTTGACCAGCGGGTGCATGGTGGCGTCGTAATCATTCAGCGACGGCATCACCAAGGGCTCCAGTTGGTCCAACTGGTTCAGGTGGGCCTGGTAGGCCTGCATGATGGCCTCGCGCTCAGGCTGGGGCAGGTAGGGCACGTGGTAGGCCACGAAGGGCGGCAGCACCGTCAGCCCCACGTAACCCAGCATGCCCTGGTGGATGGGCTTGAGCAGGGTCTCCAGCTCGCCATGCACGGCCCCCGGGCCGAACATGTGGGTCTGCCCGCCCAGCGAAGTGGCCAGCATGGCGCGCTTGCCCTTGAGGCCGCCGCGGTCATAGATGCGCGTGCCGCCATAGCAAACGCCCGAGATGAACACGCGGTCCACCCAGCCCTTGAGGATGGCCGGCAGGCTGTACCAGTACACGGGGAAGCTGAAGATGATCAGGTCGGCCCACTGCACCTTCTCGACCTCGGCCACGATGTCCGGGGCCAGCGTGCCGGTTTGCCAGCCATGGCGCTGCTCCAGCGCGTAGGTCAGGTAGTCGGGGTTCTTGCGCGCGCTGAAGTCGTCGGCGCTGGCCACGGGGTTGAAGCCCATGGCGTACAGGTCGGAGACCTGCACGCTCCATCCGGCGTGTTCGAAGTGCTGGACAGTGAGGTCCTTCATCGACGTGACAAAGGACTGAGGCTCGTGGTGGGCGTGGACGATGAGCAGGTTCATGGCGGTGTTTCAGTCAGCTTGTATGGCTGGCATTTTCCACGAACCATCCAGAACCTGTGGCTGCGGCCCATACAGGCGCACCGTCACCTCGAAGGGCCCCGCCGGCACGGGCAGCCAGTTGGCGGTGGGCGCCTGCGCCGGCGCCTGGTGCGACAGGTGCAGCGTCAGCGAGCCATCGGCGTTGGGCTGCAAGGCATTGAAGCTGTTGAGCGCGTGGCGCCCCAGGTCGTTGGCCACCAGATAACCGTCCTGGTTGTACACGGTCACGGACCAGAATGCGTCCACCGGGGGCAGCTGCCCGGCCGGGAAGGTGATGGTGTAGGACTTGTGCGTGCCGTCCAGTGGCAGGCGATGTCCGTCCTGCACGGCGTTCTGGTAGACCGCCAGGTCGTTGCGGTTGGCGCCGAAGCCCACCTGGGCCACCACGTAACGCACCAGGTACTGCTGTCCATAGTCGCCCAGCGGGATCTTGCTCGGGTCGGGTGTCCAGGGGGCGGTTTTGCTCAGCACCTTCAGGCCCAGACGCGCGGTGGTTTGCGCCATCGACTTGCCCCACTCCAGCCCCCATTGGGTGCGGGCCGGCATGTCGCTGACCAAGCGGCTGGCGTAGGGGCCCACGCCGATGGTGGCCAGTTTGCGCAGCATGGGTTCATCGGCCGGCGGCGGCGGGTAGGCCTTGATCAGGTCTGACAAGCGGCTGAAATAGTCCACCGCGCCCATGCGGTTGACGATGGCCGGCGGGGCACCGGAGGCATCACGGGGAATGCAGGGCGTGGTTTGTGCTGGCGGGCGAATGCCATTCAAGGGGCGCAAGCGGTATTGCCGCTGGATGGCGTTGACCTCGGGGACATCTTGCTGGCCGCGCACTTCGGTGCGGCCAATGATCCAGACCAGGTGGGTGGGGGCGTCGATGCGCGTGTAGCCGTCGGGGGTGGTGCCCTGCCAGCCTGGCCCGGCGATCAGATAGTGGCCCTCGCCGTCACCATGGCTGGGGGTGCCCAGCCCGGCAAAGTTGTTGGTCCAGGCGTCCAGCAGGGCCATCAGCACGTAGCGGCCTGGCACGGCAGGCATGTCCAGCAGTTGGGGGCCGTTGCGCAGGTCCAGAAAGGCGCTGGAGTACAGCGTGTCGACGTTGGGGCGCACCACGGCCCGGAAGTCAGGGCCGGGCAGGTCGACGATGTGGAAGAAGTCGTTGAGGTCGCCCTCGAAGCCGCAGGCGCGGGTGGGCCCGGTGGTGCCTGCCAAGGTTTCGGCCATCAACATCAGGGGGTAGCCATAGGCATAGCCTTCGGCGCCCGTCAGCGTGGCTTGCAGCGGGCCGGGCGCGAGCAGCCCGGCCTGTGCGGGCGTAGACAGTGCGAACAACAGGCTGCCCAGGGCGAGCACCGGGGCCATGCGTGAGCGTTGAAACATGCGAGAGGTCCTTCCAGTCAGCGTGCCCACATGGGAACACGGCTGTGGCTGGGCCCGCAATAGAACTTCGACGACGTTTCACGACGTTTCATGACAAGACTGTCATGGTGATGGCCTGCCTCGCATGCGCTGCGGCATCATCGGGGCATGACCAGAACCTTGTTGATCGTTCATCACTCCATGACCGGCGGTACCCGGCAGATGGCCGAGGCGGTGCGTGCCGGGGCGGCGGCTGAAGCGGCCACCCAGGCGGGGGCGGACGCCGTGCAGGTGAAGTGCCTGAGCGCGTCGGAGGCCGGCCCGGACGACCTGGTGTCGGCCTCAGGCTATGTGTTTGCCACGCCCGAGAACCTGGCCGCCATCAGCGGGTTGATGAAGGATTTTTTTGACCGCTGCTATTACCCCGTGCTGGAGGCCTTGCAGGGCCGGCCCTATGCCACGCTGGTGTGCGCTGGCAGTGATGGCCAGAACGCCGCGCGACAGGTGGCACGCATCGCCACGGGATGGCGCCTCAAGCCGGTGGCCGAGCCACTGATCGTGTGCACCCACGCCCAGACCCCCGAGGCCATCCTGGCGCCCAAGGTGATCGGGCCCGACGATCTGCAGGCGTGTCATGCGCTGGGCGAGTCCATGGCGGCAGGCTTGCACCTGGGGGTGTTTTAGGCCGCAGGCTTCTGAGAGGCGGACTGAAATGCCGATTGAAATGCCGCCTCCACGGTCACGAAGTCTTCGGTCGGCATCCGGGCATCGACCGCGCGCCGCAGACTGCGCCGGGCCTGCGCAGCGGCCGCTTCGGCGATCGGTGGGGTGCAGCACGCCGCCAGGGCACCCAGGGTGCGCATGAGGTGACGTTGCACGTCCACGTCGCCCGCGCCGGCGCGCGCCACCGGGTCAAAGGCCAGTGACACCAGGGGGCCGAGCTCGACAGGATGACGAAACACGCGGCGGCAGGGTGTGTCGCTGGGTTCGGGTGTGTGCGTGAGCGACTCGATCAGCACCCGCGTCTGACTGGACAGCACGGCCACGGCGGTGCCGGGGTCATTGACGGCGGGAGACAGGGCCCGCTGCGCGATCTCGGCCAGGATGCTCAGACCGAACGCCGGGTCGTGCTGCACGGTGCGGTCTCGCCCAATCACGAAGGCCTCGCGCACCCGTGCCAAGAGCGCCAGCGCCTGGGGCAGGCCCTGCAGCGGCTCACGGGCCCACAGCTGCCCCACCACCTGCCCGGGATGGATGAAATCACCGGTGCGGGCCTCGATCAGCAGGTGCAGGTCATGGGCCTGGCACAGCCGTTCCAGCCGGTCGATGTCGACGAACTGCAGGTGTCCTGACCAGGTCAGGTGCAGCGGGTGCTGGCTGCCGGGCGCCTGCCGGAGCAGGTCCTGAAAATCAGGCTGCCTGGCGTCGCGGGCGCCATACAGCGGGTTGCGCGCCATGTCCAGCAAGGCCTGCCGTGTGGCGCGCTCCACGGTGGTGATGGTGTGGCCCATGCGCCCGATGCGGGTCAGGGTTTCGATCCAGCGCAGTAGCGCATAAATCACCCAGGCCAGCACCCACAGCGCGCACAGGAACAGCACGAACCGGGCCGACGCCCCCATCAGCCCTGTGCCCAGGCCAATGATGCCCACGATGGCAAAAACGAACGAGGCCAGGAAGGTGGCGATGGCTTTTTGGGCGCTGGGGTCGGCGACGACCAGTTGGGTGGCCCGCGGCGTGCCGGCGCTGGCCGCCGAGGCGAAGGCGCCCACCAGGATGGACAGGGCAAAGGTGCTGACGGCCAGCATGCCCGAGGCCATGATGTGCAGCAGGTCGTTCACCACCCCTTCGTCCAGCGCGGGCAGCACGTGGGCGGGCAGCCAGCCATCGGCCGAGATGGACAGCCCCAGCGCAGCGATGGCGGCCAGGCACCACAGGGCGGGCTGCACCCACAGGCGCTGGCGGAAGCGTTGCCACAGAAACTGCAGCCGCGACGGCACCGCCCAGTCCGGGGTCAGCCATTGCTTGAGGTTCATGGCGTGCGCGTCGATGTGTGTGGATACAGGGCCGTCGTGCCGGCCACGAGGATGGCCAGCAGCTCTTCAGACTCACGCAGCAGGGCGGCCCGCTGTCGCGGGTGTTCAAGGTAGCGCACCACCAAACCATACACGGCCCGGCCGTAGACCGCCAACACGCGCATCCACACCTCGTCGTGCCCGGGGGGCAGCAACTGCATGGCGCGTTGCTCTTGCAGCATGTCGCGGCGCAGTTCATCCAGGCAGGTTTGCAGATGCTCACGCGCAGCGCCGGGGGGGCCGTGCAGGGTGCGGTAAGCCACCAGAAACACCTCGCGGTGCTGGCTGGCGAAATCGAACAACCAGCCCACCACGCGGTGCGTCACCGAGGGGTGGCTGCCCACGTTGGCCCGGGCCTGGCGGGTGCCCTCACGCAGGCGCTGCGTGAAGTCGTGCATCAGTGCGGTCTGCAGGTCCTGCAGATCCCGGAAGTGTCGATAGAAGGTGTTGTGGTTCAGCCCCGCTTCACGGGCCAGCTCTCTGAGCGACAAGGTATCGACGTCCTGCTGGTGGGCCAGCAGCCGCAGGGCGGCGTCCATGAGCTGGCGCTTGCCGGCGGCCATGCGCGGCGCGGTATCAGGCGACAGGGAAGAATCTGGAGGCAAATCCATGGTTGACACCATGTATCCATATGGCTACATTTCCCGCATTGTAGACAGATGGATACATTGAGGTGGGCATGCGGATACGACGGATTGTGGCACCGGCTGGTGACACCTGCGACTGCCAGGTGGAAGATGGCCGGGTGTGGCGGCCAGCCCACGCGGCAGAGCGCGCCCAGTGGTCGTGGCTGCCCGAGCCGCTCAGGGATGCGGTGCCCGCGAGTGCCTGGCAGCCTGGTGCGGTGGCCTTGCCTTTTCAGCCCCGGTCATTTCGCGATTGCAGCCTGTACGAGCTGCACTGGGTTCAGTCCTCCCGCGGGTATGTGCGGCGCTTCATGCCAGCGGCCCATGTGTTCACGAGCCTGTACGAGCGGCTGCTTCGCCGGCCCTTTCCCGCGTTCAAGCCGCATCCGCTGGCCTATCGCCAGCCGGTCTACTACTTTGGCAACCACCTGAGTTTCCTGCCCAGTGGACAGGGCCTCAAGGCACCGGCTTACACCCGTGCGCTGGACTATGAGCTGGAGCTGGGGGTGGTGCTGCGTCAGCCTTTGCGCAACGCCCGCCCGGACGAGGCCCTGGCGGCCATCGGCGGGCTGGTGGTCGTCAACGACTGGAGCGCCCGCGACGTGCAGCGGCCAGAAATGTCCACGGGCCTGGGGCCGCAGAAGTGCAAGCACTTTGCCAGCTCGATGTCGGCCGAGCTGGCCTTGGCCGATGGCCTGCTGGAGCGCGTTGAGGCGCTGGAGGCCTTCGTCGAGATCAATGGCCGCATCGTGGCGCGCACCAGCACCCGCGGCATGTTGCACCGTTGGGGAGAGACCTTGGCCGCCTTGTCCCGCGATGAAACGCTCTTGCCAGGCGAGCTGATCGCCTCGGGCACCTTGCCCCATGGCACGGCGATGGAAAATGGCCACTGGCCTCAGGCGGGCGACCGCTTGCGTCTGCAGATCGACGGGGTGGGCGAGATCTTGCACGAGGTGCTGGCGTGATGCGCCATGCCCGCATGGTGGCGGGCACCGGCCGCCGACACAGCCGCATGGGTGAGCCGGTGGCGTTTGCCGAAGGGCTGTACGAGGTGGCCCCCGACACCTACGCCTGGATGGTGCCCAATGGCAGCTGGGGCGAAACCAACCTGGGCCTGGTGCGCTGTGGTGATCAGTCGGTGCTGATCGACACCTGCTGGGATCTGCACCACATGCGCGAGGTGCTGAGCCACGCGCAATCGGTGCTGAACGAGGCCCCCATCACGCGGGTGATCAACACCCATGCCGATGGCGATCACTGCTGGGGCAACCAGCTGTTTGCCGGCCTGCCCATCACGGCCACTCAGGCTGCCGTGGCCCAGATGCACCATCACCCTCCTCGACAGTTGCGCGCGCTGCAGCGGAGCGCACGCTGGTTCGAGGCCATTCCTTTGGCGGGTGTGAACCACCTGGGGCGCTACATGGGCGACATGCTGCGCCCCTACCGTTTCGATGGCGTGCAGGTGTTGCCGGCCAGCCAGCCCTTCAGCGGAGAAACCACCGTGAGCGTGCAGGGCAGCACCTTGCACCTGATGGAGGTGGGCCCCGGCCACACCGATGGCGACTGCATCGTGCACCTGCCACAGCGTGGCGTGGTCTACGCGGGCGACATCCTTTTCGTGGGGGTGACGCCCGTGGCCTGGGCCGGGCCGGTGTCGTCGATCGTGAGGGCCCTGCAGCGTGTGCTGGACCTGCAGCCTGAAGTGATCGTGCCGGGCCATGGCCCCTTGGCCGACGCCGAGGATGTGCGCGCGCAGATCGATTACTGGGAGTGGCTGCAGGTGAGCCTCAGGCCACTGGCCGACAAGGGCCTGTTGGTCAAGGAAGCCTGCGAGTCACTGGTGCGCAGTTCAGCGTTCAAGCGTGCGCCATTCGCACGGTGGCGGGCGCAGGAGCGGGTGTTCACCTCGGCCTGCACCTTGTACCGTGAGTGGCGATTGCCGCTGGACGCGTGGCCTGGCGCGCTGGGCGCCCTGAACCACTTCCGGCAACAGGCGCTGGTTCAGCAGCTGTTGTGGCAGCAAGCGCAGGGCTGAGGCCCACTCACCGTGGGCTGTCAGCACCCCGGGCGGCCAGGGCCTGCCGCACCTCGTTCATGCCTTGCTCGGCGCCGCTTTGCGGCACCGTGGCGTGGCGGGTGTCCAGCAATTGAGGCAGGACCGCGGCGAGTTGTTCGTCCACGTCGGCGCCCGTGCCCAGGTGCACGCCCGGTGTCAGACTGATGTGGGTGGCTGCGAACGTGCCGGCCCCCGCATTCAGGATCACCCGGGTGGGCGCGTTGTCGTGGGCGAGCACCAGCAGGGCAGGCACCACCGACTCGGGCGTGAGCAAGGCCAGCATGTCGGGCGGCAGCAGGCCTTCGGTCATCTGGGTGGCTGCGGTGGGCGCCAGGCAGTTGACTCGGATGTCGTGCTTCGCGCCTTCGATGGACAGCGTCTGCATCAAGCCCACCAGCGCCATCTTGGCCGCCCCGTAGTTGGCCTGACCAAAATTGCCGAACAGGCCCGACGACGAGCTGGTCATCACGATGCGGCCGTGCTTTTGCGCCACCATCAGCGGCCAGACCGCCTGCGTGCAGTGCACGGCGCCCATCAGGTGCACGTCCATCACCAGACGGAAATCATCCAGGGGCAGCTTGGCAAACGACTTGTCTCGCAAGATGCCGGCGTTGTTGACCAGGATGTCGATGCGTCCCCACTGGGCTTGCACCTCGTTGACCATCGCCTGCACAGCCTGCGCATCGGTGACCGAGCAGGCGATGCCCAGCGCCTGGCCGCCCGCCGCACGGATGTCGGCCACCACCTGGTTCACGGCCGCCTCGTGGAGGTCGTTGACCACCACCTGGGCACCACGTGCCGCCAGGGCCAGCGCATGCTGGCGGCCCAAACCGCCGCCAGCGCCAGTGATCAGGGCCACGCGGCCCGCAAAGTTCAGAGCCATGACAGCCTCTCTTGTGTCAATCGGGTTGATGGGGCAGCAGGGCTTTGGCCGCCTCGATGCGCCAGCGCAGGGGGGTGGCCGGGTCGTTCATCACGTGCTGCAAAAACGCCCGTGGGCCGAGCGTGAGCCCGTTGCTGGCCGGCGCCTGCGGTGCGGTGGTGTGCTGAGGTGTGGGGTCGTCCGGTGGCGCCGTGGTGGCCAAGGCCAAGGCCTGAAGCTGGGTGGCCGTCACGCTGCGCAAGGGGGTCAGCAAGTCCGCCTGGCCTTCCGGGCTGGGGGGAATGTCCAGCCAGGCGCTGTCGGCGAACATCGGCGCCAGATCGGGGGCCACAAAGGCCGACCAGCGCTCAGGGGCGATGGCCTGGGGCGGGCAGGGCGGCAGGGATGGTGTGGCACCGGGTGTGGGCCACACCTGCCAGGTGCGTGTGGGCGAGGTGCTCGGGTCGGCCGTCTGCAGTGGCTGCAGCAAGGCCCGGGCCATGCGCTGCAAGTCGACTGCAGCGTGCGGATCGGCCAGCGAGAACCACAACGCCAGCCGCGCCTCGCCATCGGCGGCGATGGCCGGGGCTGGCCAGCCCAGGTCATCCTGCACGGCTTGCCACAAGCGCGCCAGGTCGCGCCATTGCGGTGCGGGCGCCGCCACCACCATGCAGCGCAGCAGCGCGGCTTCGGCCACACCGTGGTCAGCCACCGGGCCATACAGGCGCCGCAGCTCGGCCTCCAGTCGTGGCGAGGTCACGGGCACGGGGCTCACCGGTAGAAAGCTTCCACCTTGCCCTTGAGCTTGATCATCATCGGGCGACCCTTGCGGTCCAGGGTGCGCCCGGCCGCCACCTTGATCCAGCCTTCGCTGACACAGTATTCCTCGACGTCTTGCCGCTCCTGGTCGTTGAAGCGGATGCCGATGTCGTGCTGGAACACCGCCGCGTTGTAGTGGGGGCTTCTGGGGTCGATGGACAGGTGATCAGGCAGTTCGGGACGTTGGGTGTCGCTCATGGTGTGGACGTGGATGGGTTCTGAACAGATGGGCAAAGAGTGTATTGGGCGTTCAGGCCCTTGGGGTGGCCTTCTTGGCGGGCACCTTCTTGGCGGCTGCTTTTTTGGCAGGTGCTTTTTTAGCGGGTGCTTTTTTAGCAGGAGCTTTTTTTGCCGGGGCTTTTTTGGCCGCCACTTTCGGCGCGGCTGCTTTGGGGGCGGACGCCTGCGATGCCAGGGCGGTCTGCAGCAGGTCGGCCATCAGGCCATTGAGCTTGCCTGGATGGGCCAGCGCGGCCTCGCGCAACTGGGTCACCAGCGGCGAGGGCAGTTTGCAGCTGATCGCCACCAGGCCGGGGCCGGTGTCCTTGCCCTGGCGTTCACGTGCCGACGGGGCAGGCGATGCGGTGGCAAAGCGCTGAGGGATGCTTTGCCGCTTCATGCGGCCTTCGATTTTTTGGCCCAGGCGCAGGGCGAGGTCGGTTTTTTTCAGGGACATGGCTGAGTGAGCGGCAGTGTTTTGTGCGATTGTGCCTTGAGCGCCCAGGCATTCAGAGTTTGAGCCGGGCCACCCGTTGGGCTCGTTCGTCTTCGATGGCGTGGGTGACCACGCCCTCGGGCAGATTGAGCTGCAGCAGCACGGCGGCCGACAGCTGCAGTCCTGCTTCCAGGGTTTCAGGGATGACCTGCAAGGCGCCGGCCTGCAGCAGTTCCTGGGCATGGCGTTCGTCACGCGAACGCGCCACGATGGGCAGCTTGGGGAAGGCCTGCCGGACGGCCTTGACCGTGTGCAGCGCCGACGACGGGTTGTCCATCGTCACGACCAGCAGCGCGGCCCGCTCGGCGTGCAGCCGGTGCAGCAAGTCGGTTCGGGCGGCATTGCCGTAGTACACCGGTTGCCCCAGGTTGCGCAGGTGGGCCACATGGTTGGCATCTTGCTCGACGGCCACGTAGGGCACGCCCTGGCGCTTGAGGATCTCGGCCGTGAGTTGCCCCACGCGACCAAAGCCCGCGATGATGACCTGGTTGAACAGGTCGTCCGGCACCTCGTCCTGTTGCGACAGCGGGGCCTCCTCACGCTCCAGCCGCTCTCTGATGGTCTCACCCAGCCGGGCCAGCGCTGGCGTCATGAACAGGCTCAAGCCCACCACCAGCAGCATGAACTGCCCCAAGGGGGCGCTCATCAGGCCGGTGGCCATGGCCGCGCCCACCACCACGAAGGCGAATTCGCCGCCCTGGCCCAGCAGCAGGCCGCCCTCGATGGCGCGCCCCCAGCCCAGGCCGCCGACGCGAAAGATCAGTGCCACCACCACGGCCTTGAGCGCAAACAGCCCCACCGCAGACAAAGGTATCCACACCGGGTCCTGAAGAATGGCCAGCGGGTCGACACCGGCGCCCACCGACATGAAGAACAGGCCCATGAGCAGGCCCTTGAAGGGCTCGATGGTCACCTCCACTTCGTGTCGGTATTCGGTCTCGGCCAGCAGCAACCCGGCCAGGAAGGCGCCCAGCGCCAGCGACAGCCCGGCATAGGCGGTCAGGGCCGCCATGCTCATGGTGGTCAGCAGCGTGAGCGCCATGAAGACCTCGGGCTGATGCTGACGGGCGAAGGCCTTGAACACGGGGCGGATGAGCCGACGGCCCAGCACGAAGATCACACCGATGGCCAGCACGGACTTCAGCACGGTGCCGCCAATGATGGCGCTCACATCCTCGTCCAGGCTGCCCGGCGACAACAGGCCCACCAGGATCAGCAAGGGCACCACGGCCAGATCCTGCAACATCAGCACCGAAAACACGCCCTGCCCCAGGGGCGAGGCCAGCGCTTGTTTCTGGGTGAGCAACTGCACCACCACGGCGGTGGATGACAAGGCCAGCACCAGGCCCAGCACCAGCGAGGCCTTCCAGTCGTTGTCGAAGGCGTGGGCCACAAAGCCGATGGCCAGCCCACTGATCAGCACCTGGGCGCCGCCGGCACCAAAGACCAACCGGCGCAGCGCCCACAGCCGCTCGGTCGAGAGCTCCAGGCCGATCATGAACATCAGGAACAGCACGCCCAGCTCGGCCAGCGACCCCACTTGTCGCACTTCGACGAAGGTGAAACTGGCCAGCCAGGGCCAGGTGTCCGTGAACCTCGCCAATCCGTAGGGCCCCACCACCACCCCCACGGCCAGAAAGCCCAGGATCTGGTTGATGCGAAAGCGCTGAAGCAAGGGGATGAGCACGCCCGCAAACACCAGAAACAGCAGTGTTTCGCGCAGAAAGGGGAGGCTGTGGGTTTCGTTCAATCGGGGCCTCTGGGCGGGAGACGGGGGCCAACAACAATCTGGTCAGCATAGCGTGTTGCGCACGGCTCACCTCGGGTGACTGTGGCACGATGAAGCCTGGTAGCACCATTGGGAGATTGCATGAGCGGCCACCATTGCCGACCCATCGACCTGGCCTTGCAAGGCGGCGGTGCCCACGGCGCCTTCACCTGGGGCGTGCTGGATCGATTGCTGGACGATGAGCGTTTGCAGATCACGGCCATCAGTGGCACCAGCGCCGGGGCCATGAACGCCGTCGTGCTGGCCCATGGTCTGGCCAAGGGCGGGCGACATGAGGCCAAGCAGGCGCTGTTGCGGTTTTGGACGAGGGTCAGCCAGGCGTCGGCGTGGTCACAAGGCCTGGCGGGGCTGTTCTGGGATTGGGCGGTGCCGGGCTCGCCGCTGGCCTGGACCATGGAGTGGATGACCCGCACCTGGTCGCCCTACCAGCTCAATCCGCTGGACTTGAACCCCTTGCGGGACATCCTGGCCGAGGAGGTGGATTTCGAGTTCTTGCGGGCGCACTGTGGGCCCCGCGTGTTCGTGTCGGCCACGCATGTGCAGTCGGGGCGTTTGCGCGAGTTCCGCCACGAAGAGCTCACGGTGGATGCGGTGATGGCGTCGGCCTGCCTGCCCTTGTTGTTCAGGGCCGTCGAGATCGATGGCGAGGCCTACTGGGACGGAGGCTATGTGGCCAACCCGTCGTTGCTGCCCTTGATCACCGAAAGCCCCTGCAGCGACCTGGTGCTGGTGCAGATCAACCCGGCCTGCCGGCCAGAGGTGCCCACCTCCGCACGAGACATCCTGGACCGGCTCAACGAGATCACGTTCAACAGCAGCCTGCTCAAGGAGTTGCGCTCCATCGCGCTGTTGCAGCAGTTGCTGGCCGCCGAAGGGCACCCGGCGGGTGTGGGTGCGGGGTCCTTGTTCCATCAGGTGGCGCGCCTGCGCTTGCACCGCATCGATGCCACCGAGGACATGGCCCAACTGGGGGCCGCCAGCAAACTCAATGCGGCCTGGCCCATGATCCAGCGCCTGCACACCATCGGGCGCGACACGGCAGACGCCTGGCTGCAGCAGCACGGTGCACACATCGGCCGCAAGTCCACCCTGGATCTGGCGCACTGCTTGTGACCGGGATGGGGGGCTGGCCATGCGCACGGTGGGACTTGAACACGTGATCCGTGTATGACGATGTCTGACAGCCAGGCCCTTTGGTTGCAGCGTTTCATGGCGCACCTGCAGGCCACCGAGGGGCCCGTCACCCTGGTGCAGACCCACATCAGCTGGGTGCTGCTGACACCCACCCATGCTTACAAGGTGAAGAAGGCGGTGGCGCCGGGCTTTCTGGATTTTTCCACCGTGGCGGCGCGGCAGCACGCGTGCGAGGCCGAGTGGCGCCTCAACCGTCGCCTGGCGCCGGCGCTGTACCTGAGCTTGACGCCCATGGATGCACAGGCGCAGCCCTGTGGGCCGGCTCAGGCGGTGGAGTGGGTGCTGCAGATGCGCCGGTTCGAGGCGGGTGACCGACTCGATGCCCGCCTGGCGGCTGGCACCCTGGGCCCGCACGAGCTGGATGCGCTGGCCGATGCCGTGGCCCACATGCACCGGCATGCACCGCTGGCCGCGACCCCAGCCGAGGATGACGAGGCCCGACGTTGGCGTGGCCTGCGCGAGCGCAGTGTGGCCGCGCTGTCGGCCCTGCTGGCCCCTGATGCCCCCGTTGCGCACCGTGCCTTGTTGGCGGATGTTGACGCCTGGTTGCAGCAGCAGGAGGCCGCGCTGGCGCCGCTGTGGGCACAGCGACGGGCGCAGGGCGCGGTGCGCGATGGGCATGGTGATCTGCACCTGGGCAATGTGTGCTGGTTTGAGGGGCGCCCCTTGTTGTACGACGGGCTGGAGTTTGATGATGCGCTGCGCATCACCGACACCGCGCACGACCTGGCCTTCTTGCTGATGGATTTGTGGGCGGCCAGCCACCGACAGGCGGCTTGGCGCGTGGCCTCGCGTTACCTGGCGCAGTGGCCCGACTGGGAGGGCGTGCCGGCCTGGCCCGTGTACATCGTGTTGCGCGCGCTGGTGCGCTGGCAGGTGGCCTGCCTGAGTGCCCCGGCCGATCCTCAGGCCGGGGCGCCCTATCGCCGTCTGCTGGCACATGCCTTGGTGCGGCGGCGGCCTGTGCTCATCCTGATGCACGGTTTGTCAGGCAGTGGCAAGTCGGGCGTATCACAGGGTCTCAGCATGGCCTGGGGGGCTTTGCGTCTGCGCTCTGACGAGGTGCGTGCGCACATCGCCCCGGGCTACCACGCGGGGCAGCGCGAGGCGGTGTACGAGCTCATGCGGGCCTGGGCCGGGCCGGCGCTGCAAGCGGGGTGGCGCGTGGTGCTGGACGCCACGCACCTGTCGCGCGTCGAGCGTGCGGCCGCCCAGGCCCTGGCCAGGCGCTGCGGGGTGCCCTGGGTCATCGTGTCCTGCCAGGCGCCCGAAGCGGTCTTGCGTCAGCGCGTGCGCCAGCGGCGGGGCGATGCCTCGGATGCCGACGAGGCGGTGCTGGAGGCGCAGCTGGCCTCACAAGAGCCGCTGCAGCCTGAGGAGTGGCGCCACACCTGGGTGGCCGACACCACCTTGCCTCTGACACATTGGGCTCAGCCGCGCAGTTGGCGCGCGCTGTCTTCCTTGGCTGGTGCGGCTGGCGGCACAGCCAGCGGCTGACCCAGCCCCGCCAGGAACACGCTCAGCCCGATCTGCAGCGTGCGTTCCGCATCGCGGCCTTCCAGCAGGTCGGCTCGGTCCAGCTCAACCAGCCCGTGCAGGTAGGCCCACAGGCCCTGGGCCAGTTCGTCCACGGGCCAGGGTGTCTGCAGTCCCTGCACCAGGCCCAGCACATACGCCCAAACGGCCTGGTGACTGGCCGGTTCGTGTCCGTCGCGCCGGCTGTGTCGCATCTTGATCGCGTACAGGTGAGGGCGGCTGCGCGCAAAGCGCAGGTAGGCCAGGCAACTGCTGGCGATCGTGTCCAACCCGGTGCGCCCAGCGGTCTCGGCCTGGATCTGCGCCAGCAGCAGGCGGCCCGCCTCGTCGGCCAGCGCATGGCTCAGGTCGGCCTTGGTGGGGTAGTAGCGGTACAGGGCATTGGCGCTCACACCCAGTTCTGCGGCCAGGGTGCGCATCGACAGGCCCTCTTCACCCTGGGCCTCGATCAGGGCCAGGGCCGCTTCCATCACGGCCTGGTGGTCGATTTTTTTGGGGTAGGACATGCCCACACTGTAGCGTGGTGCCGCCTCCTGCTTCGGCCCTAATATGTGGCGTGGCACGGCGGTCGTGCCGTTGTGTGGGTCACCATGTCCGAGCCTCATCCTGTGCCTGCGTCCGACGACGCTTTGCCCTCAGCCATCGCGGGTGTGTCGTGGCATCGGCGTCGATGGGTGCGGGCGCTCGCGGGTGTGGCCTTGCTGGCCGGCGTGTGGACCGTGGGCGTGGGGTACTGGTTGCCTGGCGTGCTGCAGCCCCGGATCGAGTCGGCCGCCACCGATGCCCTGGGCGAGCCGGTGCGGCTGAAGGCCCTGAACCTGTCGCCCTGGACCCTCACGGCGCAGGTGGAGGGCCTGACGGTGGGCGCACCCGATCAGCCCCTGCTGCGCGTGCGGCAACTGGAGGCGCAGGTGTCGCTGGCATCCGTGTGGCACCTGGCCCCGGTGTTGCGGCGGGTGCAGGTGGTTCAGCCCGAGGTCTGGCTCAGCCGGCTGGACGCCCAGCGATTCAACATCTCGCCCATGCTGGCGCACCTGCGTGCGCGCGCCGACGCCGCGCCCGCCGATGAGCAGGGCGCCCCCGCACGCTTTGCCTTGTTCAACATCAGCGTGGCGCAGGGCGCGGTGCGCTACGACGACCGGGTGCTGGGCCAATCTCATGTGGTGGATCAGATCGCCCTGGGGGTGCCGTTTCTGTCCAGCCTGCCCAGCCAGATCGACGTGGCCGTGCAGCCGCTGCTGAAAGCCCGCATCAATGGCAGCCCCCTCGCCATCACGGGCACGACACGCCCGTTCCAGGATGGCCAGCGCGCCGAGTTGCAGGTTCGCTGGCGCGATGTGGATGTGGCCGCGTGGTTGCAACACGCCCAGCCCCTGCTGCCACGTCCCTGGACCCTGACGCCGCGCAGCGGCACCTTGTCCACCGACCTGACGGTGGTGTTTGAACAGCCCCCCCAGGCCGAGGTGCCCCGGCTGATGGTGCAGGGAGGGGTGATGGTCGAAGGCCTGGACCTGAGCCTGCCCACCGTGCCTGGCGTGGCACTGGCGGGTCGGGCCCTGGGGCCGGTGGCGCTGGGTTGGCAGCGCCTGCGCCTGGAGGGGCTCCATCTGCAACCCCTGCTGAGGCAGGGATCGGTGGGGCGTGTGGTGCTGGACGGTGCCCGGGTGGCGGCAGGCACCCGCGACGGGGTGCGCTGGCCCGTGGTGCAGGACGTGTCCGTGACCGTGGACGGCCTGGACACGGCGGACGCGGCGCCGCCCGCACAGTGGCGCATGAAGGCGAAGGACGATGGCGGCAGTCAGTGGCAGGCACAAGGCGCCTGGCAACTGGCCCGCGCCCAGGGGCAGATGAGCCTGAGCCTGCAAGATGGTGCCGTGGCACCCTGGTGGGCCGCGTTGGTGCCATCGGCCCGGGGACAGGCGGGCATGCCCGTCAGCCCGCAGGCAGGGCGCCTGGGCCTGAGCGCCAAGGTGGCGCTGAGTGCCCGCCCGGCGTTGAGCTGGCAGCTCAGTGAGGGCCAACTGAGCCTGGACGGCTTGCAAGCCCGTGTGCTGTCGCTGGTGCCCGGTCGGCCGCCGGGTTTGGCCGACACCATGGGGTGGCGCGCGTTGCGGCTGGAGGGCATTGAGGCCCGTTCCGAAGGGGCGGTGCCCCGCTGGTCGGTGGCCCAGCTTGACCTGCAGGGGGCGCAACTGCGCTGGCAGGACACAAGGCACACCCCTGCCGCCCGGTGGCAACTGAGCGATGCCCAACTGACGGTGCAGGGCCTGTCGGATGACCTCAAACAAGTCTTGCAGGTGCAACTGGACACCCGCGCGCAGGGCGCGGGCCGGGTGCGTTTCAAGGGCAGCGTGCAGCCCCAGCCGCTGACCGTGCAAGGCCAGGTGGGCGTGCAGTCTCTGGAGTTGCGCGTGCTGCAGCCCTACCTGGCGCCGTACCTGAACGTGACCCTGGCGGGGGCCCAGGCTCAACTGGACGGGCGCCTGGACCTGCGGTGGCGGCCTGGGCGCGATCGCTCGGCGGATGCCCAGGCCCTCTCGCTGCGCTACCGGGGTGGCATGGGCCTGGACCGCCTGCACCTGCTGGACCAGGTCAACGACGCCGACGTGTTGCGTTGGCGGCGCCTGGCGCTGCGCGGCACCGAGGTGCGCTGGCAAGACGGGGCCCTGGTGGCCGACCTCGGCCGCATCGCCCTGGAAGACTTTTATGGCCGGGTGATCGTTCAGCGCGACGGGCGACTCAACCTGAGCCAGCTCGTCAAGCGTGCCGGCGCCCCCGCTGGAGAAACCGCCTCCCTGACGTCCACCGATGCCCCGGCCAGCCCGCCGCCGCCCACCCCCGCGCCTGCGACGCCTGCGACGCCAGTGACCGACACGGCGCCAGAGACCGATACGGACCCAGGCCCCGATCTGCGCTGGCGTGGCATCACCGTGCAAGGCGGGCAGGTGGATTTCACCGACCTGTACATCCAGCCCAACTACTCGGCCCGGCTCACGCGCCTGGCGGGCACGGTGTCGGCGGTGGCCGCCCGTCAGCCCGAGCCTGCCGAACTCCATCTGCAAGGCCAGGTGGATGACGCGGCGCCACTGCTCATCAAGGGGCGCCTGCACCCGCTGGGCCCCAGGCTCTACACCGACATCGAGGGCTCGGCCAAGGGCGTGGAGCTCACGCGCTTGACCCCCTACGCGGCCCGCTACGCAGGGTACGCCATCGAGCGTGGCACCTTGTCGGTCGATGTGCGCTACAAAGTGCAAGAGGGCCGACTGGAGGCCAGCAACCGGCTGTTCCTGGATCAACTCACCTTCGGCGAGCCCTCGGGCGACCCCCAGGCCACCCGGCTGCCCGTGCTGCTGGCCGTGGCCTTGTTGAAGAACCGGCAGGGTGAAATCGACATCAACCTGCCCATCTCCGGGTCGCTGGACGACCCCCAGTTTTCGGTGGGGGGCATCTTGTGGCGGGTGGTGGTCAACCTGGTCACCAAGGCCATCACGGCGCCGTTTGCCTTGCTCATGGGCAGCGATGGCGATGCGGCTGGTGAGGTGCGCTTTGCGCCCGGCTCCACCACCTTGACGGCAGCAGCCCGGCAGCAACTGGACGCGTTGGCCACGAAGTTGCTGGACCGTCCCGCCCTGAAGCTGGACGCCGTGGGGCAGGCCGACCCGGCGCTGGATGTGCCGGGCCTGCGGGAGGCCCATGTGCAGCGCCTGATGCGCCAGGCCAAGGCCAAGGCCCTGGACGTGCCTGTGGAAGAGGTGCAGGTGGCCGCCCAGGAAGCCGATCGCTGGTTGGCCGCAGCCTACCGCGCCGCCGACATCAAAAAGCCGCGCAACCTGATCGGCGTGCCCGTGAGCTTGCCCCCGTCAGCGCAGAAGGCCTTGCTGGCCGCGGCGGCCCCGGTGGACGCCGCGGCGCTCAAGACCTTGGCCGACCGGCGCGCCGACGGGGTCAAGGCCTACCTGATCGAGCGCATTCCTGCCGAGCGCGTGCGCCTGGGGGCCTCCCCGGTGCCCCAAGCCGCCGGGGAGGCCACCAACGCCAGCGCGCAGGACGTCAAGGGGGTGAGCCTGTCCCTGCAGTGATGTTCGTGACATTCATCACGACACACGGGGTTGAACGCCGAGATCGCCAGAACAGGCCTCAAGAATGCCTGCTGTTGGACCGATCACCCGAAGACAGGAGGTTGTATGAACATCACATCGACCACAGCGCTCACCGGGGTTCAGGCCGCATCTCTGCGGATGGAGTCGGCGGCGCACAACATCGCCAACGCCAACACGCCGAACTTCCAGCGGCAGGTGGTGACGCTGCAAACCCAGGAGCAGGCCGGGGTGCTCACCACCACCGGCAAGGCCGAAGAGATCGGTGCGGCCCTGGCGGCCGACCTGGTGGAGCAGATGGACGCCGCAGCCGCCTACCGGGCCAACCTGCGCATGATCCAGGCCGACCAGCAGACCACGGGCAGCTTGCTGGACCTCAAAGCCTGAGGGCAGGGCCCATTTCCCCTGAGAATCCGGGTCGTGCACCCCGAGCATGACCCGAGCCCCTTGCCGCGACGCTGGATCGCGCACCTCGACATGGACGCCTTTTACGCGTCCGTTGAGTTGTTGCGTTACCCGGCGCTCGCCGGCCTGCCCGTCGTCATTGGCGGCGGCCGCCGCATGGCCCCCAACGCCAGCCAGGTGGGGCGGTCGGGCCAGCCGCCGCTGGCAGGTTTTGCCCGCCTGCGCGACTACGCCGGGCGAGGCGTCATCACCACGGCCACCTACCCCGCGCGCGCCCTGGGCGTGCACTCGGGCATGGGGCTGATGAAAGCGGCGGCCCTGGCGCCCGAGGCCATCTTGTTGCCCGTGGACTTTGACGAGTACCGCCGCCACTCGCGTGCCTTCAAGGCCGCCGTGGCCGAGGTGGCCCCCGTGATTGAAGACCGGGGCATCGACGAGATCTACATCGACCTGAGTGATCTGCCTGGCGTGCATGAGGGGCGCCCTGACGACCCCATGGCCGGCGTGCGTGCCGTGGCCCAGCGCCTGAAAGACGCGGTGCGTGAGGCCACCGGCTTGAGTTGCTCGGTGGCCGTCAGCCCCAACAAGCTGCTGTCCAAAATCGGCTCTGATCTGGACAAGCCCGACGGCCTCACCCTGCTGACGGCCGATGACGTTCCCGCCCGCATCTGGCCGCTGCCGGCTTCGCGCATCAACGGCATCGGCCCCAAGGCCAGCGCGCGCCTGGCCGACATGAACATCCAAACCGTTGGCGAATTGGCCGCCACCCCGCCCGAGACCCTGTGCGAGGCCTTTGGGCGCAGCTACGGCCTGTGGCTGCACCAGGCGGCCCACGGCATCGACGAGCGCCCGGTGGTGGTCTGGCGCGAGCCCAAGTCCATCAGCCGCGAGACCACCTTCGAGCGCGACCTGCACCCGCGCCGAGATCGCGAGACACTGGGCGCGCACTTCACCCGCCTGTGCGAGCAACTGGCGGCCGATTTGCTGCGCAAGGGCTATGTGGGCCGCAATGTGGGCGTGAAACTGCGCTACGACGACTTTCACATCGTCACCCGCAGCCTGACCTTGCCCGAGCCCACCCGCGATCCCGCCACCATCCGCCTGTGGGCCGGGCGCTGCCTGAAAACCGTGCCGCTGGACCAGCGCCTGCGCCTGCTGGGGGTGAAAATGGCGGCCTTGAGCACGCCGAATGAGGCGGCCAGCGTGGTCGTGGCCCGCGAGGCCACCTTGCCCCTGTTTGAATGAGCCGGCCACCATGAGCGAGCCTCACCCTCCGCCCGCCCCGTCTGCGCCGACCAGCCACCGCGTGGTCGTGCACCCCGGTGGCCAGCACTTTGACGTGCAGGCCGGGCACAGCCTCATCGAGGCGGCGGTGGCCGCCGGGGTGGATCTGCCCCGATCATGCCGCAATGGCACCTGCCGCACCTGCATCGCGCGCCTGCGGCAGGGGCGCGTGCATTACCGCATCGCCTGGCCAGGTCTGAGCTTTGACGAGCACGACGAAGGCTGGATCCTGCCCTGCGTGGCCGAGCCCGACACCGACCTGGTGATCGAGTTCGTCACCCCATCCACCGAAAACGTGGCACCGCTTGACCCTGCACGCTGACGGTGCCCGTGAACATGGCCCAGGGGCGCACCCACAGCCCCTGCTGATGGAGCGCATCACCGTACAGGGGGCGGTACAGCACCAGGGGCTCCAGCGTTTCGCTGTGGCGCACCACGCCCAGGGCCTCGTAGTCGGCCCCCTTGTAGTGGCGGTAGCGGCCCAGGGGGACCGCAGGGAGCTTGGGCAGATCGGTGCTCATGTCCACGACCATCACAGGCTCACAGTGCCTGTGGCTGCAGGATGGGCAACTGAGGGATGAGCACTGGAGGCGTGTCCGGCTCGGTGACCGACGCCGCTGGGGTCGCTGGGACGTAGCGATCAAAGCAATCCAACGAGCCCACCCCTGCCGAGAGGCCGCCCAGTCCGCCCTGGTTGAGCAGACCCAGGCTGCTGAACGGGCCATTGATGAACAGTGGCAGCCCCCATTGGCCTGCGCCGTAGCTCACGCCCACGCTGACGTACGTGCAGCGGCTGCCGCGCAGTGCGGAGGCGCCAAAGAAGGGGGTGAAGCTGTTGAGGCGAGAACCCACCGACACTTGCCAGCCGTTCACACTGTCGCTCTGGCTGACATCGGCCTTTTGAAACACCAGGTGCAAGGTGGTCTGCTGGAACTTGAACCCGCTGCCATCGAAGGGCAGGTTCACCTGGACACCCAGGCGGCTCTGGTGGGACGAGGTGGTCGTGCCAGCCATGGCAGCGGGCAGCGAAGAGGCGAGCACAAGCAGTGCAACGGTCGTGGTGCGGAGGGACAAGGTCATGGGTAGCCTGATGGGGCTGAAGGCCGGTTGAAAGAGAATGCGGGGCGATGACCCCTGCTGCGAGCGCCGGACGTTAGGGTGGGCTGACCTTTGCGTCAATCCCCGGCTTGCGTGTTCGCCCGCCCTGACCGAAGGCCGCCATCCAGAGCTCAGACCTTGGCACAACTTGGCACAATCGCGTCTGCTCTCACGGGATGCCCCATGCTCTGGTCACGTCTGAACGCCACCCTCGATCCTTTGCGCCGCCAACGTCAGCCCGTGGTGTTGCTGGTCGACGCCTTGTTGATCTTTCTGGCCTGGCATGCCACCTACCTGTTCCGACTGGGTTTCGAGCGCTGGCTGTTCGAGCGCCCCAGCTACGACCTGGGGGTCATCCTGGGCATTTTGGTGGTCTACAGCGCGGTGTCCTGGGCGCTGGGCGTCACACGCGCCAGCTGGCGCTACACCAGCTTTCCCGACATCACCCGGCTGGCCGCCATGTGTGTGCTGGCGGGGCTGGCCAGCGCCGTGGTGGTGCTGATGGCGCAATTGGTGGAGGTGCCGCGCGCGGTGCTGGCCCTGCACCCGTTCATGAGCCTGATCGCCCTGGCGCTGGCGCGCATGCTGGTGCGCATGCTCACCGAGTCGTCTCGTGCGCGTCGCGCCCTGGGGCCTGCTGGTCGCCAACGCGCGGTGGTGCTGGGCGCTGGCGCCGCCGCCAAGCTCTTGATCGCCGGCATCCAGCACCGGGGCTGGGAGGTTGTGGGCCTGTTGGACGACGACCCCCGCAAACATGGCAGCACCGTGTCGGGGGTCGATGTGTGGGGCGGCCTGTCGCTGCTGCAGCAACCGGCCCTGTTTGATGGGGTGTCGCAGCTGATCCTGGCCATGCCCTCGGCCACCGCCGAGCAGCGTCGGCGCATCCTGGAGCTGGCTGCCTCCAGCGGCCTGCCCGTGGCCACCGTGCCCTCGGCCGACGAGTTGCGTCAGGGCCGCTCACGGGTGGATCGGCTGCGCGACATCGGGCCCGAAGACGTGCTGGGGCGTCCGCCGGTGCGGCTGGACGAACAGGCCATCTCTCAACTGGTGAGCGGGCAGACCGTCTTCGTGACCGGGGCCGGGGGCTCGATCGGCTCCGAGTTGTGCCGGCAGATCGCGCGCTTCGGGCCCACGCGCCTGGTGCTGTTCGAGCTCAGCGAGTTCGCGCTCTATCAGATCGAGCAGGAGCTGGGCGAGTTGTTCCCACACCTGCCGCTGGTGCGCCTGGTGGGTGATGTGAAGGACGCGGGGGCGCTGGAGCGTGCCATGGCGGCCCATCGGCCGAACCTGGTGTTTCACGCGGCGGCCTACAAGCACGTGCCGCTTATGGAAGACGACAACGCGTGGCTGGCCTTGCGCAACAACACCTGGGGCACCTACCTGGCGGCGCAGGCGGCGGCGGCCCACGGGGTTGAGCGCTTCGTGCTCATCTCCACCGACAAGGCCGTGAACCCCACCAACGTGATGGGTGCCACCAAGCGGGCGGCCGAGATGGTGCTGTCGCACTGGGCGGCCCGAGCGCCCGGCACCCGCTTCACGGCGGTGCGGTTTGGCAATGTGCTGGGCTCCAGCGGCAGCGTCATCCCCAAGTTCAAGGAACAGATCGCCAAGGGCGGGCCGGTCACCGTCACGCACCCCGACATCACCCGCTACTTCATGACCATCCCCGAGGCCGCGCAGTTGGTTCTGCAGGCGGCGGCCCTGGCCGAGACCGGTCAGGTGTTCGTGATGGACATGGGCGAGTCGGTGAAGATCGTCGACCTGGCGCGCAAGCTCATTCACCTCAGTGGCCACACCGAGGCCGAGATCCCCATCGTGTTTTGTGGCCTGCGCCCTGGCGAAAAATTGTTCGAAGAGCTGCTGGCCGACGCCGACACCACCTTGCCCACCCCGCACCCACGCCTGCGCCTGGCGCGCTTGCGTGCCGAACTGCCAGACGACTGGCTGGCGGGTCTGCAGGCCTTGGCACATGACACCACGGCCGCCCAGCCCACCGAGCTGCGCGCCCGATTGCACGCGCTCGTGCCCGAGTACCAGCCGCGCTGAACTTGGCCGCTCAGCCGCTCAGCCGCTCAGCAGTTCATCGACCTGCACCAGCAGCGCTGCGATCTGTACCGGCTTGGTGAGGTAGCAGGCGGCGCCGGCCGACAGGGCAGCGTCGATCTGCTCGGGCATGGCATCGGCCGAGATCATGATCACCGGGATGCCCGCTGTGTCGGGGTTGGCCTTCAGCAGGTGCAGCAACTCCAGCCCGGACGCGTCGGGCAGGTGCACGTCCAGCAAGATCAGATCGGGCTGGCGCCCGCGCACGCGGTCGTGCAGCACGGCCAGGCCCTCTTCGATCGTGGGGGTCACCGTGAGCCGCAACCATGACCTGGAGGCCAGGGCCGACTGGATCACCGCGCTGTTGGCGGCGTTGTCTTCCACGTACAGCACGTGGCGCTGTGGGCGCCCGGGTCGGCCAGCGGCGGTGGTGGGCGCACTGACCACAGGGGGCGGCGCAGGTGTCGCGGCGGAGGCGGGTGCCGCCCGGCGATCGGCGCGTGCTGCGGGCTGGCCGCCATCGGGCGCCTGCACGCGTGTCAGCGTCACGCTGAACGCGCTGCCCTGGCCTTCTTCACTGCGCACCTGCAGCACCCCGTCCATGGCCTGTACCAGGTGCCGCGTGATCACCAGGCCGATGCCCGTGCCATCGGTGCCGCTGTGTTCACGCCCCAGCCGGTTGAAGGGCTGAAACAGCTGCGCCACTTGCGCCTGGCTCATGCCCAGCCCGTTGTCTTCCACCGTCACCACCAGGCGCTCGGCGATGCGGCCCTGGCGTGGCAGCAGTTCGGCCCGCACGCTCACCTGTCCGCCGGGGCGGTTGTACTTGATGGCGTTGCTCAGCAGGTTGCTCAGCACCTGTTGCAGCCGGGTGCGGTCGACCGTCACCCACCAGTCGGTGGGGATGTTGCGCGGCCTGACCAGGCTGACCTGATGCCGCATGGCCATGGGCTCGGCCAGGTCCATGGCGGCGCTCACCACATCGCCCAGGGGGCTGGGCTTCATGTCCAGTTGCAAGGTGCCCGTGTCCACCCGAGAGATGTCCAGCACGTCGTCGATCATGGCCAACAGGTGCCAGCCTGCTTGCTGGATTTGCTGAATGCGCTGCCGCTGGCCGGGCTGCAGGGGCTCCTTGTCTTCCAGTTCGAGCACCTGGGCAAAACCCAGTACCGCATTCAGCGGGGTGCGCAGCTCATGGCTCATGCGCGACAGGAACTCGCTCTTGGCCCGGTTGGCGGCATCGGCGGCCTGCTTTTGGGCGCGTGCATCTTGCATGGCGGCTTCGATCCGGCGGGCATGGCCAGTCATCATCAGCAAGAGGCCCCCCAGGGCGGCGGTGAGGGCCATGCCCCCGGCGGCGATCAGTCGTGGCATGTGGTCGCCGGCCAGGGCCGGGTGTTCGCTGGTCTGCCACACCCGCATCGACCATGGCCGCTCGGCGAATTTCAGGGGAATCCACTGCGGGTTGATGGCGCCCGAAGGCAGCGCGCTGGCCTCGCGACACTCGGCGGCGCCGGCCAGAAAGACCGGGCGTCCGCGCCCGCCTCCGTCCATGTCCACCAGGCAGGCCTGCAGGTGGGGCGGCAGGTCGCGCAGCATGGTGCGCACCATGTCGCCCAGGTGCAGGGCCACAAACACCGCACCCTGGGTGGCCTGCACCCGCTGCAAGGGCGTGTGGGGAGAGCCGCGGTACACCGCTCGGTACACCACGGTGCTCAGCTGCTGTGCGGTCTCCTGGTTGAGCGTGAGTGGGGCGGTGGCCACCACCTTGTCTTCCCGGCGCGCCTGCTCGAAAGCGTCTTTCGTGGCGGGCATGGACAGCACGTTGTAGCCCAGGGCGGCCGCGTTGCCGGCCAGGGGCTCGAAGTAGGTCACGGGCACCAGTTCATCGCCCTGTGGCGCGCGTCGCTGGTGGGTATCGAACACCCGGTAATCGGCCTGGCCGTCGGCCCGCTGGCGCGCTTCGAAGGCGGGCAGTTCGTCCCGGCGAATCCGTTGATCCCAGCCCACGCCCTGGATGCCTGGCACCGTCGCCAGCCAGTACCGGCTGGCGGTCTCAAACTCCTGGCGGTCCACCGACTCCGAGGCCTGGTACAGCCCCCTGAGTGCTTCCAGGGTGTTGAGGTAGCCCGCCAGGGTGCGCTCGATGCTGTGCTGCACGCTGGCCAGATCGCGCTGAAACAGGTGCTCGGCCCGCTCGGTCTTCCAGGATTGCACTTGCCGCGCCACCCCCATCACCACCAGGGCCGTGATCAGCAGCGGCACACCCACGGTGCGCCGCCTGCCACGCCAGAGATCGGCGGGTTGTCCGATCAGGGTGAGGGCCATGGGCGCACCCACCATCACCCCCATGGCGTCGCCCATCCACCAGTTCAGGAAGGTGTCCAGCGCCTGCGCCTCGGGCAGTTCGCCCGTCATCACCAATGCCGTGACCGACAAGGCGGGGTTGATCAGGCTGGCCATGGGCCCGGCCAGCAGCAGAAACAGCCCGATGTCTCGAGGGTTCTCCAGCACCAGGGCAGGGCGGGCCAGCCGCCGCGTGAGCTGCCAGGCCATGCCCGCCTGCAGCCCGCCGCCCACGCCGCTGATCAACACGGGCAGCACCGTGGCGGCGCCCAGCGCCTCCGGGGCCACCAGCCACCTGGCAAGCCATTCCACGGTGGCCGAGCCCAGGGCCACCATGGGCAGCATGCCGGCCCCCCAGCTCAGCACGCAGGCCAGGCCCACGCCGGCCGCCAGGTAAAACGGCGCCACCTGATCGGCCGGGCTGGTCAGCACCACCGACAGCGCGCCACTGAGCACGTAGGCCAGCCAGGTCATGGCGGCTCGGGCCCAGAACGGCTGGACAGGGATGTTGGCTGCGGCGTCGATGGTCATCGTCCTGCCACGATATCAGGAGCGTGGCGGGCTGTCGGTGGTGCGGCAGGGTGTTGCGGGAAACACCCTACAGCGCGGGTTCAGTCGTGCATCTCGGGGCTTGTGCCCCTCGCCCCGCCCCTATACTGGCCATTCGTTGGGGAACCAGGATCCATCAATCCGCTCCAATACCCATCACAGACACGACATGCCCATGACGTCCAGAATCAAGATCGCAGGCTGGGTGGCGCTGGGCGCGCTGGCCGGCGCGCTGACCACCATGCAATTCGGTGCCACGGCACGCAGCTCCGTGGCGCCTTTGCCGCTGGAAGAAATGCAGCAGCTGGCGGCCGTGTTCGGCATGATCAAGTCCGATTATGTCGAGCCGGTCGACGAGAAAAAGCTCATCCGCGATGCCATCGGTGGCATGGTGTCCGGCCTGGACCCTCACTCGGTGTACTTTGACCAGAAAACCTTCAAGGAATTCCGCGAGGGCACCACGGGCAAGTTCGTCGGCGTGGGCATCGAGATCGGCATGGAAGACGGGCTGGTCAAGATCGTGTCGCCCATCGAAGGCTCGCCAGCGTTCCGCGCCGGGCTCAAGAGTGGTGACCTGATCACCAAGATCGACGACACCTTCGTCAAGGGCCTCACCATGGACCAGGCCGTCAAGCGCATGCGCGGCGAGCCCAACACCAAGGTGATCCTCACCATCTTCCGCAAGTCCGAGAGCCGCACCTTCCCGGTCACCATCGTCCGCGAAGAAATCCGCGTGCAGTCGGTTCGGGCCAAACTGGTCGAGCCGGGGTATGGCTGGATCCGCGTCTCGCAGTTCCAGGACCGCACCATTGAAGACTTCGCCAACAAGGTGGAGACCCTCTACAAGGAAGATCCGCAGCTCAAGGGCATCGTGCTGGACCTGCGCAACGACCCGGGCGGCCTGCTGGAAGGCGCGGTGGCCCTGTCGGCCGCCTTCCTGCCCAAGGATGTGGTGGTGGTGAGCACCAACGGCCAGTTGCCCGAGTCGCGGCAGGTGTTCAAAGCCAACCCGGATGACTACATGCGTCGTCCCGGGCGCGATCCGCTGGCCCGCTTGCCCGAGGCCCTCAAGACCGTGCCCCTGGTGGTGCTGGTCAATGAAGGCTCGGCGTCGGCCTCCGAGATCGTCTCGGGTGCCTTGCAAGACCACAAGCGTGCCACCATCATGGGCGCCCAGACCTTCGGCAAGGGCTCGGTGCAGACCGTGCGTCAGCTCACGGCCGACACGGCCCTGAAGATCACCACGGCCCGCTACTACACCCCCAGTGGTCAGTCCATCCAGGCGCGTGGCATCGTCCCCGACGTCATGCTGGATGAAACCGCTGAAGGCAATCTGTACGGCGCCCTGCGCGTGCGTGAGGCCGATCTGCAAAAGCACATCAGCAACGGACAGACGCCTGAAGAGAAAGACCCCGCCCGCGAGAAGGCCCGCGAAGAAGCCCTCAAGCGCCTGGAAGAGGCGGCCGCTCGCAAGGACGAGCCGCCCAAACCGGCGCCCGAGTTTGGCAGCGCCGACGACTTCCAGCTGCGCCAGGCGCTCAACCAGTTGCAAGGCAAGCCCGTGCAGGCCTCCAAGACCATGACCGAGCGCAAGCCAGACGAGGCGGCGCCTGCCGAGTGAGCCCGCTGGTGGTGGCGCCTGACGAGCCGGGCAGCCCCCCGGGGCTGGACGATGCCCAGCAGCTGCGCTACAGCCGGCACCTGCTGCTCAACGACTGGGACGAGGCGTGCCAGCAGCGATTGCTGGCCGCCCATGCCCTGGTGGTGGGGGCGGGCGGCTTGGGTGCGCCGGCCTTGATGTACCTGGCCGCCGCCGGGGTGGGGCGCATCACCGTGATCGACCCGGACGAGGTCGAGCTCAGCAACCTGCAGCGCCAGGTGGTGCACCAGACCGCCCGCATCGGGTGGCCCAAGGTGGCGTCGGCGCGGCAGGCCCTGGCCGAGATCAACCCCGAGGTCACCGTGCAGGCCGTGCACCGCGCCGCCGACGCCGCATGGCTGGCCGAGCACCTGCCGGGTTGCCAGGTCGTCCTGGACTGCACCGACCGATTCGACACCCGACACGCCATCAACCGCGCTGCGGTGGGGGCCGGTGTGCCCGTGGTCAGCGCGGCCGCGCTGGGCTGGGATGCCCAACTCACCGTTTTCGATCCTCGCCAGCCTGAGGCGCCGTGTTACGCCTGCCTGTTCCCGCCCGATGCCGCGCCGGTCGAGGCCCGGTGTGCGCTCATGGGCGTGTTTGCCCCGCTCGTGGGCACACTGGGCGTGATGCAAGCCGGTGAAGCCATCAAGTTGCTGACCGGGCTCGATGCCGCGCCGGGTCAGCGCAGCCTGGCGGGGCGGCTGCTGATGCTCGATGGGCGCCAGTGGCGATGGACCGAGTTGCAGGCGCGCCGTCGCGCCGATTGCCCCGTTTGCGGCCCACCACCCCACGCTCGTGTGCACAACTGACGCGATGACACAACTTCGGCGGCTCGGGCCCCGTTGTTTCGCGCATTGGGGCCGCCCGTCTGCCGCATACTGAAACACACGCCTCAGCCACCTGTGCGCCGACGCGCACCTTGAACCGTCTCGCACCATGAACAAGCCCAGAGAACTGCTCGAACGCAACTTCCCCACCGCCGGTCAGGACGCGCGCCTGGCCTGCAAACCTTCGCTGTATGGTGGCCCGGACAGCAGCTACGAGCTGGCCTTCACCGATGACGAATTCCTGCTGCACCCCGACCTGCGTCCGGTGCGCATGCAGCTTGAGCTGCTCAAACCCGAGATGGTGCAGCGCGAAGAGGGCATCCAGTCCACCATCGTGGTGTTTGGCAGCGCCCGCATCCAGCCGGCCGAGGTGTCCCGGGCCCGCCTGGACGAGGCCCAGGCCATGCCCTCGGGGCCGGGGCGTGACCTGGCCGTGCGACGCGCAGAAAAGCAAGTCGAGATGTCGCGCTTTTATGAAGAAGCCCGGGCGTTTGCCGCCCTGGTCACCGAGCACTCGGCCAAGCTCGACTCGCCCATCTACGTCGTCACGGGCGGTGGCCCCGGCGTCATGGAGGCCGGCAACCGAGGCGCGCACGAGGTGGGGGGCAAGAGCATCGGCCTCAACATCGTGCTGCCTCACGAGCAAGAGCCCAACCCCTACATCACGCCGCGCCTGTGCTTTCAGTTTCACTACTTTGCGCTGCGCAAGATGCACTTCCTGATGCGCTCGGTGGCGCTGGTGTGCTTCCCTGGGGGCTTTGGCACGCTGGACGAGCTGTTTGAAACCCTCACCCTCATCCAGACCGGCAAGTGCCGCAAACGCCCGGTGCTGCTCTTCGGGCGCGAGTTCTGGACCAAGCTGATCAATTTTGACCACCTGGTGGACACCGGCATGATCAGCCCTGAAGATGTGAACCTGTTCCATTACGTTGAAACGGCCGACGAGGCCTGGACCATGCTGCAGCGCGTGTACGGGCTGGGACAACCCGACGCAGACCACGCTTGCGGCTGGTGAGCATGACATGGCGCACATCACCCTGATCGGCGCGCCCACCGACATCGGCGCCAGCTTGCGTGGCGCCAGCATGGGCCCCGAAGCCTTGCGAGTGGCCCGCCTGCCCGAGGCCTTGGCGCAGTTGGGCCACACCGTGCACGACGCAGGCAATCTGTCGGGCCCTGCGAACCCTCAGTGCCCACCTGATGGCGGCTTTCGGCATCTGAGCGAATGCACCGCCTGGAACGCGGCCGTGGCCGACGCGGTGGTCGCAGCCTTGCGGGCCGGCCAGTTGCCCATGCTGCTGGGGGGTGACCACAGCCTGGCCGTGGGCTCGATCGGGGCGGTGGCCGACCACTGCCAGGCCCAGGGGCGCCGTTTGCGGGTCATCTGGCTGGACGCGCACGCCGACTTCAACACCTGCGACATCACGCCCAGCGGCAACCTCCACGGCATGCCGGTGGCGGTGCTGTGTGGCCATGGCCCCGAACCCTTGCTGCACGTGGTGGGTCAACCCGCCTTGTCGCCCGAGCAGTTTCGCCTCATCGGCGTGCGCAGCGTCGACCCCCTGGAGCGCGCTTTCGTGCATGCCCATGGGCTGGACGTCTTCGACATGCGCTACATCGACGAAGTGGGCATGCGCGCGGTCATGCAGCAGGCCCTGATGGGCGTGGACGACGACACCCACGTGCACCTGAGCTTTGACGTGGACTTTCTCGACCCTGATGTGGCCCCCGGGGTGGGCACGCCCGTGCGCGGCGGCCCCACCTGGCGTGAAGCCCAGTTGTGCATGGAGATGCTGGCCGACACCGGTTGCGTGGGCTCGGTCGACATCGTCGAGCTCAATCCGGCACACGATGTGCGCAACCGCAGCGCCGAGTGTGTGGTCGAATTGATCGAGAGCCTGTTCGGCAAATCAACCCTCTTGCGTTGTCGAACGTGAGGGTGGGCGAGTCGCCGGGGTCAACGTTGTTCATCAGCCGCCGATAAGACCTCATGTCCTCTGCTCCAAAAACAGCCCTGCTGCTCACAGGGGGCGGTGCCCGGGCGGCCTACCAGGTCGGGGTGCTGCAGGCCCTGCAATCGATCCGGCGCGACAGCGGCGAGCGGCGGCGTGGCAACCCATTTCCCATCATCTGTGGCACCTCGGCGGGGGCCATCAACGGCATGGCCCTGGCCTGCCAGGCCGACCACTACGACCTGGCCCTGCGCAGCATGGTCGAGGTGTGGCGCAACATGCGCGCCGAGCAGATCTACCATGCCGACTCGTTTGGCGTGATCCGCACAGGGGCCAAGTGGCTCACCCTGTTCTCGCTGGGATGGGCCCTGGCCCGGTGGCGACGGGCGCGCCCTCGTTCGCTGCTGGACAACGACCCGCTGCGGCACCTGCTGCCCCAGATGTTCCAGATGGACCGCCTGCCCGAGCTCATGGCCCAGGGGCACCTGGATGCGGTGGCCGTGACGGCCTCCAGTTACACCACGGGTGAGCACGTCACCTTCTACGACAGCGCCCACCCCATCGAACCGTGGGCGCGGTCGCAGCGCCTGAGCGTGCGCGACACCCTGACGGTGGACCACCTGATGGCCTCATCGGCCATCCCGTTCATTTTCCCGGCCGTGCGCCTCAAGACGGCGGGCGGTCGTCGGCACTACTTCGGTGACGGCTCGATGCGCCAGGCCGCCCCCATCTCGCCGGCCATCCACCTGGGTGCCGACCGCATCCTCGTGATCGGGGCCGGGCGCCTGCACGAACCCGATGATGTCCGGGAGGGGCGGCTCGAATACCCGCCGCTGGCCCAGATCGCCGGCCACGCCATGTCCAGCATCTTCCTGGATGCCCTGGCGGTGGACATCGAACGCATGCAGCGCGTCAACCGCACGCTGGCCCTGCTCACACCCGAGCAGCGTGCCCAGACCGACCTCCGGCCGGTGGACATCCTGGTGATCGCCCCCAGCCAGCGCATCGACGAAATCGCCGCCCGCCACATGTGGGCCATGCCCCCGGCCGTGCGCGCCATGCTGCGCGCCCTGGGCGTGCAGGGGGTGGGTCCCAAGGCCCGGGGGGCCACGCTGGCCAGTTACCTGCTGTTCGAGTCGTCTTTCACCCGCGAGCTCATCCACCTCGGCTACAGCGACACGCTGGCCAAACGCGACGAGGTGCAGCGCTTCTTTGGTTGGGGCCAGGCCCGCGCCACGCCGCCCGACGCTGCTGCGGGGGTTTTGACAACCCCAAGCGACCGTGCTACAGTGGAGAGCTTCGCTTGAATTGGCGAGGTATTTCCATTACTCCCTTATTGGAAGGTCTCAACATGTACGCGGTCATAAAAACCGGCGGCAAACAATACAAAGTTGCTGCTGGCGAAAAGATCAAAGTAGAACAGATTGCTGCGGACGTTGGCCAAGAGATCGTGATCGACCAGGTTCTGGCTGTCGGCAACGGCGCTGAACTGAAGGTGGGCACGCCCCTGGTGGCTGGCGCAACCGTGAAGGCAACCGTGGTCTCCCACGGCCGTCACGACAAGGTTCGCATCTTCAAGATGCGCCGTCGCAAGCACTACCAGAAGCGCCAAGGTCACCGTCAGAACTTCACCGAGCTGCAAATCAGCGTCGTGAACGCCTGATCCCACGCCTTAGCCAGTCCCTCAGGAGAAAGTCATGGCACAGAAAAAAGGCGGCGGTTCCACACGGAACGGCCGCGACTCCCAACCGAAGATGCTGGGTGTGAAGGTCTACGGCGGCCAAGTGGTTCCCGCAGGCTCGATCATCGTTCGTCAACGTGGCACCCGCTTCCACGCTGGTCCCAACGTGGGCACCGGCCGCGATCACTCGCTGTTCGCTCTGGTGGACGGCACCGTGTCGTTCGCCGTCAAGGGTCCGCTGAACCGCAAGACGGTCGTCGTCACCCCCGTCTGAGCCTTCGGGTTCGACCTGGGGGTGTCATGCCCCCAACTTTCAAGCCCTGGCTCGCCGGGGCTTTTGTGTTTCTTTCCACAAGGACTCCAGCCCCATGAAATTCGTCGACGAGGCCACCATTGATGTGGTGGCAGGCAATGGCGGCAGCGGTTGCATCAGCTTCCGTCGCGAGAAGTTCATCCCCTTCGGTGGCCCCAACGGTGGCGACGGTGGGCGGGGCGGGCATGTCTACGTGGAAGCCGATCGCAACATCAACACCCTCATCGACTACCGCTACAAGCGCCGCTTTGAGGCGCGCAATGGCGAGCAGGGTCGAGGCTCGGACCAGTTCGGTGCGGCGGGTGAGGACATCACCCTGCGCGTGCCTGTGGGCACCATCATCCGCAACGACGACACCGACGAGGTGATGATGGAGTTGCTGGAGCATGGCGAGAAGCGCATGCTGGCCAAGGGCGGTGATGGTGGCTTTGGCAACCTGCACTTCAAGACCAGCACCAACCGCGCCCCCCGCAAGAAGACGTTGGGCTGGCCGGGTGAAGGCTTCAAGATCAAGATGGAGCTGCGTGTGCTGGCCGATGTGGGCCTGCTGGGCATGCCCAACGCCGGCAAGTCCACCCTGATCGCGGCCATCTCGAACGCGCGCCCCAAGATTGCGGACTACCCCTTCACCACCCTGCACCCCAACCTGGGTGTGGTGCGCGTGGGCCCAGAGAAGAGCTTTGTGGTGGCCGACATTCCCGGCCTGATCGAAGGCGCCTCCGAAGGTGCCGGCCTGGGGCATCTGTTCTTGCGCCACCTGCAGCGCACCCGCGTGTTGCTGCACGTGGTGGACCTGGCGCCCTTCGATGATGGCGTCGATCCTGTTCAGCAGGCCCGAGCCATCGTCAACGAGCTCAAGATTTACGACGAAGAGCTCTTCAACAAGCCGCGTTGGCTGGTGCTCAACAAGCTCGACATGATCCCGGACGAAGAGCGGGTGGGCCGAGTGCTGGACTTTGTGCGGCGCTACGGCTGGAAGGGCCCGGTGTTCCAGATCTCGGCGCTCACGCGCGAAGGCTGCGAACAACTGGTGCAGACGATCTACCAGCACGTGGCCGCCATGCAAGAGCACCACGAAGAGGCCGACGTGCGCTTTGACGGGTCGGCGCTGCCCATGGGCACCGACTTGCTGGCCCGGGCCGGGCTGGCCTATGACGATGACCTGACCGGCCTCATCAAGCCGAAGAAGGCGCCAGCCAAGAAAGTGGCTGCCAAAAAAGCGGCTGCCAAAAAAGTAGCCGCCAAGAAGGTGCCCGCCAAGAAGGCCCCGGCTAAGAAGGCCCCGGCTAAAAAGGCCGCGGCTAAGAAGGTGGTGGCCAAGAAGGTGGTGGCCAAGAAGGTGGTGGCCACCAAAGTGCCCGCCCAAAAAGTGGCTGCTAAAAAAGCGCCTGCCAAGAAGGCACCCGCCAAGAAAGCGCCTGCAAAAAAGGCCCCCGCCAAGAAGACCGTGGCCCGCAAGACCAGTTCCCGCGCATGAACGAGATCCTCCGCAACGCCCGCCGCATCGTCGTGAAGGTGGGCTCCAGCCTGGTCACGAACGAGGGCAAGGGCGTTGATGCCGATGCCATTGGCACCTGGTGCCGCCAGATGGCGGCGCTGGCGGCCGATGGGCGCGAGGTCATCATGGTCTCCAGCGGGGCCATCGCCGAAGGCATGAAGCGCCTGGGGTGGGCCACCCGCCCCAAAGAGATCCACGAGTTGCAGGCGGCCGCGGCCGTGGGGCAGATGGGTTTGGCCCAGATGTACGAAAGCAAGCTGCGCGAGCACGGCATGGGCAGTGCCCAGGTGCTGCTCACGCACGCCGACCTGGCCGACCGCGAGCGCTACCTCAATGCGCGCTCTACCTTGCTCGCGCTGTTGTCGCATCGCGTGGTGCCGGTCATCAACGAGAACGACACGGTCGTCACCGACGAGATCAAGTTCGGTGACAACGACACCCTGGGGGCCCTGGTGGCCAACCTGGTCGAGGCCGACCTGCTGGTCATCCTCACCGACCAGAAGGGCCTGTACAGCGCCGACCCGCGCAAAGACCCCTCGGCCCGGTTCATCGACGTGTGCACCGCAGGTGACCCGGCGCTGGAGCAGATGGCCGGCGGCGCCGGCTCGCGCGTGGGCACGGGGGGCATGATCACCAAGGTGCTGGCGGCCAAACGCGCGGCACGCAGCGGCGCGTCCACCGTGATCGCCTGGGGCCGCGAGCCCGAGGTGCTGGTGCGGCTCAGCCAGGGCGAGTCCATCGGTTCGCTGTTCGTGGCGGCCACGGCCAAGCTGGCGGCCCGCAAGCAGTGGATGGCCGATCACCTGCAACTGCGCGGTGCGGTCGTGATCGACGACGGGGCGGTGGCCAAACTGCGTGACGAAGGCAAGAGCCTGCTGCCCATCGGCATGGTCGAGGTCATTGGCGAATTCCATCGCGGTGACGTGATCGCCGTGCAGGATCTGCGCGGCCGTGACATCGCGCGCGGCCTGGCCAATTACGCCAGCGGCGAGGCCCGTTTGCTGGTTCGCAGGCCGTCCAGCGAGATCGAATCCATCCTGGGGTTTGCCAACGAGTCCGAGATGATTCACCGCGACAACCTGGTCCTGGCGGATCGGGGCATTCCCGCTTGACCTCAGGGGCGACTTGGGCAGGTCAGGTTGTTTGGGTACTCGCCGGCCCCCCATGATGGGGAACCTAGGGTTGACCCTGTCGTAACCCCTGTGGCGTTCTACGTTAAAAAGGCAACCCGTTGTGTCGACGGGTCGATCTGAAGGAATGCCTCATGCCCCTGTTTGCTGCCACCGCTGCCCCCCGCGCTGCCCTCAAGACCCTGGCCCTGGCCGTGGGTGTGGCAGCCATGTCCATGTCGGCCCAGGCCAAAACCACCATCTGCGTGTGGGATGTGGCCGGCAAGACCGGTGATGTCTACGCCACCGCCCAAGACTACGCCCTGGCCATGCAGAAGCACGGCGTCGACATGCAGTTGAAGGTGCACGTCGATGAACGCGTGGCGGTCGAGGATTACCGCGCTGGTCAATGCCAGGGCGTGATCGCCACCTCGTTCCGCACCCGTCCGTTCAATGAAGTGGCCGGCTCGATCGACAGCATCGGCTCCACCACCATCGTGCGCAACGGCAAGCCCGACACCCAGGCCAGCTACGAAGTGCTGCGCAAGGTGATCCAGGTATTTGCGTCGCCCCAGGCCGCCAAGCTGATGGTCAATGGCAACCACGAAGTCGGTGGCATCTTCCCGCTGGGCGCTGCCTACCCGATGGTGCGTGACCGCAATATCAACTCGGTCGAGGCCCTGGCCGGCAAGAAGATCGCCGCGTTCGACTACGACAAGGCCCAGGCCCTGATGATCCAGCGCATCGGTGCCCAGCCCGTGTCGGTGGACGTGACCAACATCGGCCCGCGCTTCAACAACGGCATGGTGGACATGGTCACCCTGCCGGCCGTGGCCTACCAGCCGCTCGAATTGCACAAGGGCATGGGCACCAAGGGGGGTGTGGGTCGCCTGCCCATCATGGTGCCCACGGTGCAGGTGATCCTCGACCGCACCAAGTTCCCTGAAGGCTTTGGCGAGAAGTCGCGTCTGTTCTGGCTGAGCCAGTACGACCGCGCGCTGGGGTTGGTGGCTGCTGCCGAGAAGGCCATCCCGGCCGCCATGTGGCAAGACCTGCCCCCCGAGGTGCTGCCCAAGTACGTCGTGATGCTGCGTGAAGCACGCATTTCGATCGCCAAGCAAGGCCTGTACGACAAGACCACGATGAACATCCTCAAGCGGGCCCGTTGCAGCGTCAACCCGGCGGATGCCGAGTGCGCCAGCCAGAAGGAAATCGACTGAGTCTGAGCGCCCCGATCCTGCCGGTGCAGGGTCGGGGTGTTTCAGTGTTCTTCGGGGTGGGGGCTGTCGGCGTGTGTCGGCAGGTGGGCTTCATCGCCCTCCCGGGCCGGATGACGCAGGTGGCCTCGCAAGAAGCGATTGCCTCCGCTGCTGGGGCGGGGCAGGTACCTGGCCAGCTCTGACAAGGCCATCTGGTAGACGCCTCGCTTGAACTCGATGACCGTCTCCAGGGGCACCCAGTATTCGTGCCAACGCCATGCATCGAACTCGGGGTGGGTGCTGGCGCGCAGGTTCATGTCGCAATCGCGGCCCAGCAACTGCAGCAAAAACCAGATCTGCTTTTGGCCCTTGTAGTGGCCGCGGGCGTCGCGTCGGATGAAGTGCTCGGGCACTTCGTAGCGGAGCCAGTCCCGCGTGCGGGCAATGATGCGCACGTGCTCGGGCAACAGCCCCACTTCTTCGTGGAGCTCGCGGTACATCGCCTGCTCGGGCGACTCACCATGCTTGATGCCGCCTTGGGGGAATTGCCAGGAGTGGGTGCGTATGCGCTTGCCCCAGAACACCTGATTCCGCTGGTTGAGCAGGATGATGCCGACGTTGGGGCGAAACCCTTCCCGGTCGAGCATAATCAACTCCGAATCTTTCAACTGGTTTCATTATTGCACCCCTGAGCCAAAACGCCTAGTGAAGGTGTCAAGGCCCCATTCAGGTGGTGCGCTTTTTTTGTGCCATGCAAGCCTCTCAATTTTTCATCTCCACGCTCAAAGAAGCACCGTCCGACGCCGAGATCGTCAGCCACAAGCTCATGATGCGCGCCGGGCTCATCAAGAAGCTGGGTGCGGGCCTGTACACCTACATGCCCATGGGCCTGCGCACCATCCGCAAGGTCGAGGCCATCATCCGCGAAGAGATGAACCGCGCCGGCGCGGTCGAGCTGGTGATGCCCGTGGTGCAGCCCGCCGAGCTGTGGCAGGAAACCGGTCGATTCGACAAGATGGGCGACGAGCTGCTGCGCTTCAAAGACCGCCATGACCGCGATTTCGTGATCCAGCCAACGGCCGAAGAGGTGATCACCGACATCGCCCGTCAGGAGTTGCGCAGCTACCGCGCGCTGCCCAAGAACCTGTACCAGATCCAGACGAAGTTCCGCGACGAGCGCCGCCCGCGCTTCGGCATCATGCGCGGCCGCGAGTTCACCATGAAGGACGCCTATTCCTTCGACCGTGATGTGGACAGCGCCGGCAAGACCTACGATGCCATGTACGCGGCCTACACGCGCATCTTCGAGCGCCTGGGCCTGCAGTTCCGCGCCGTGGCGGCCGACACCGGCGCCATCGGGGGCGACCGCTCGCACGAGTTCCAGGTGATCGCCGACACCGGCGAAGACGCCATCGTGTACTGCCCCACCAGCACCTACGCGGCCAACATCGAGCTGGCTGAAGCGGTTTCCTTGATTGCGCAGCGCGGTGCGGCATCACAGGCCATGGAGAAGGTGCCCACCCCCGGCAAGAGCACCTGCGCCGAGGTGGCCGAACTGCTGGGCCTTCCCTTGAGCCAGACGGTCAAGTCACTGGTGCTGGCCACCGACGAAACCAACGAGGCCGGCGAGATCGTCAAGAGCACGGTGTGGCTGCTGCTGGTGCGCGGCGACCACGAGCTCAACGAGGTCAAGGCTGGCAAGATCGAGCTGGTGGATGGTGCCGGGCAGACCATGGGACTCAAGACAGGCTTCCGCTTTGCCACCGAGAAGGAAATCGTCGAGCACTTTGGCTGCAAGCCGGGCTACCTGGGCCCGCTCAATGTGAAGAAGCCCGTCAAAGTGGTGGCCGACCGCACCGTGGCCCACATGGCCGACTGGGTGTGCGGCGCCAACGAAGAAGGCTTCCACCTCCGGGGGGTGAACTGGGGCCGCGACCTGCCCGAGCCCGACCTGGTGGCCGACATCCGCAACGTGGTCGAGGGCGATCCCTCGCCCGACGGTCAGGGTGTGCTGGCCATCCAGCGTGGCATCGAGGTGGGCCATGTGTTCTACCTGGGCACCAAGTACTCCAAGGCCATGAACGCCACCTTCCTGGACGTGGACGGCAAGCCCAAACACTTCGAGATGGGCTGCTACGGCATCGGCGTCACGCGCATCCTGGGCGCGGCCATCGAGCAAAAGCACGATGAGCGCGGCATCGTCTGGCCCGAGGCCATCGCGCCCTTCACCGTGGTGATTTGCCCGGTGGGTTACGACCGCTCCGAGGCCGTCAAGGCCGCCGCCGACGAACTGCACGCGCAACTGGTGGCCCTGGGGGTGGACGTGATGCTGGACGACCGGGGCGAGCGCCCGGGCGCCATGTTCGCCGACTGGGAGCTCATTGGCGTGCCGCACCGCGTTGTGCTGGGCGACAAGGGCCTGAAAGAGGGCCTGGCCGAAGTGCAGGGCCGCCAGGAGCCCGAGGCCGCCAAGGTGCCGGTGGCCGAGCTGTTGAATCACCTGCGTGCGCGCCTGCAATTGGCGTGATCACATCGGGCCAGATCGGCTAAGGTGAGAGGCATGACCGGCAATGTGGACGAGGTGCGCGAGGTGCGCGAAGTGGCGGCGCCAAGCGTGCGACATGGGCGCATGCCCAGCGCCCGGGCGGCCGCCTGGGCATTGGGCATGGCCGCTGCACTGTGCCTGCTGCTGGGCGCCTGGCCGATGCAGGCCTGGGCAGGCCGCCAGGCCGAAGAGCCCCTGGCGGATTCGGTGCGCACGGCCTTGTCGGCGGCCGTGGGCTCGGCCGAGCCTCAATTGGTGTTCGCCGATGCGCAGCAGCAGCGGCAGTGCGACCGGTGGGCACGCGCCCTGCAGCACAAACTGGTCAAGCGCAAGCCCGATGAGCTGGTCCGCCTGGAGTTTCTCAACACCGTGTGCTACGAGGCCAAGCGGGCGGGGCTGGAGCCCAGCCTGATCATGGGCCTGATCCAGGTCGAAAGCGCCTTCCGCAAGTACGCCATCTCATCGGTGGGCGCGCGGGGCTACATGCAGGTCATGCCCTTTTGGTCGCGCCTGATCGGCACGGGTGACCCCAGCAGCCTGTTCCACATGCAGACCAACCTGCGCTTTGGCTGCGTCATCCTGCGCCACTACCTGGACCGCGAAAAGGGCAACCTCTTCATGGCCCTGGGCCGCTACAACGGCAGCCGGGGCCAGGCCAAGTACCCCAACATGGTCAATGCCGCCTGGCGGCAGTGGCAGGCGCTGGAGCGTGACCAGGTGGTGGCTCAGGGCTCTTGAGGCCGGGTCAGCGCAGCGTGCGCAGGTAAGCGATCAAATCGGCCCGATCCTGGGCATCAGGCACCTGGAAATCCATTTGCTGCCAGGTCACGAAGGCATCGGGGTTGGCCAGCCAGCGGTCCAGGGTCTGGGCGTTCCAGCGGATGCGTGATCGCTTGAGCCCGGTGGAGTACTCGTAGCCTGCCTGGGTGGCGGCCAGGCGGTTGTAGACGCCGCGGTGGGCCGGGCCGATGCCGTGCTGGTCCAAGGCGTGACAGCGCAGGCACAGCGCCTTGTGCAGGGCCTGACCACGGGCGATGTTGGGCGCCTGGGTGGTCGATGCGGGCAGGATGATCGGCGTCTGGGCGGTGCTGGCCGGGGCCCAGGCCACCAAGGCCGTGCACAGCCAGAGGCGCGTCAACGAAAAATACAAGGCAGGTGGCATGAAACGGTCAGCGTGGCATGTACGGTGATATCGGCCATCTTTACGCCAGCTGCTGCCCTCATGGATGCGCTGCGAGGGCGTTTTCAGCGGTTTGTCCGCACGTGACTGGCGTCAACGTGACCCAGTTCACGGCAGGCCCCCATGGTGGCTCACAAACCTTGCCAGCGCTGAGGGTTGGCCTGGCTGACGCCCAGCAGGTCCAGCACGCGCTCCACGGTGTCGTTGACCAGCTCGTCGATGCTTTGCGGCCGGTGGTAGAAGGCCGGCAGGGGCGGAAAGATGATGCCGCCCATCTCGGTGACGGCGGTCATGTTGCGCAGGTGGGCCAGGTTGAAGGGCGTTTCGCGCACCATCAGCACCAGGCGGCGCCGCTCTTTGAGGGTGACGTCGGCGGCGCGGGTGAGCAGGTTGTCTCCCATGCCGTGGGCCACGGACGCCAGCGTCTTCATGGAGCAGGGGGCGATGACCATGGCATGGGTGGCAAAGCTGCCGCTGGCGATGCAGGCGCCCACGTCGCCGGGCGCATGGGCCTGGGTGGCCAGGGCCTCCAGGCCGCTGCGGTCCAGGCCCAGCTCGTGGTGCACGTTCAGGATGCCGGCCGAGGTGGCCACCAGATGGGTCTCGATGCCCAGGGCGCGGGCGCGCTCCAGCAGGCGCACGCCGTAGACGGCGCCACTGGCACCGGTCAGGCCGACGATCAGGCGTCGTGCGGGGGCCGGCATGACCGATCAGGCGCTCAGCAGTTGCTGCAGCTCGCCCGACTGGTACATCTCCATCATGATGTCGGAGCCACCCACGAATTCGCCCTGGATGTAGAGCTGCGGGATGGTGGGCCAGTTGGCGTACTCTTTGATGCCCTGGCGCACGCCTTCGTCTTCCAGCACGTTGAAGGTGACGAGGTCGTTGGCGCCGCAGGCCTTGAGGATCTGCACGGCACGGCCAGAGAAGCCGCACATGGGGAACTGGGCGGTGCCCTTCATGAAGAGCACCACACGGTTGGTTTTGACGAGGTCGTCGATGCGTTGTTGAACGTCGCTCATGGTGTGTGGGGGTCGCAGGTGGACAAACCCAGAGCTTACCCCAGCGCCATCCGGTGCGTGGGCGTGTGGGCTTCAGAAGCTGTAGCGCATCGACAGCTTGAGCACGGGGTTCAGACGCAGGCCTTCGCCGCCGCTGCGCTGCTCGCTGCCTTGGGGGGTGACGCCCAGGTCGGCGCTGAAATGCCAGGTGCTGTGGTCGGCCCCCAGGTCCTGGCTGACGCTGTAGCCCGCACCCAGGTAGGGGCGCAGGCCGTCGTCACGCCCGTCGCGCATCCCCAGCAGGCCCAGGCGGTCCAGTTGCTGAACGCTCAGTTGCAGGCCGCCGCCGGCGTCGCCTTCGCCCCACCAGGCCTGGGTGATGTCGCCCTTGACCACGCCCGCGCTGGCGCGGAAGCCCGAGCCCAACTCCAGGTCGGACAGGATGTGCAGGCTGCGCATCTTGAGGCCGTGCTGGGCAGGCTGGGCCAGCACGTAGCTGTCCTTGACGGGGTTGACGTCGCGGTCCAGGGCCACGCCGGCCCGTCCTGCCCACCGCCCCAGGCTGAGGCCCTGGCCGGCCACGGGCCGGGCCTGCGGGGCCTGGCTTTTCTGGGCGTGTAGGTGCACGGTGGCGGTGGTGAGGGTGTTGACCTGCGCCTGTGCCTGGCGCCACACGTGGCCACTGTGCGGAACCCACTGCGCCTGCGCCGGGATGCACACCGCCATGGCCATCGCCACCGCAGCGGCCAGGCGCGCGGTGGTGGACAAGGGGTGGGCGGATCGGGTCGCTTGCATGGCAGGCTCCTCAAAAGACACGGGGAACGAGTCTGGATCGTAGAGATTCCGCCGCGCCTTGTGGGCCGGAGTTGTCAGGGTTCGTAACCGCTGTTCAATGCATCACGCCCCGATAGGGTGCCGGCGCGACATGGAGCCCACTGTGCCCCAGTGCAGCGCGCGTGTCCACCCAGGTCATGCCGGTGGGCCACCCCGAGAAAACCCCTGTCGCGCAGCAACTGCGCCACGGCGTCGGCCTGGTCCCAGCCGTGTTCCAGCAGCAGCCAGCCGCCCGCTTGCAGGTGCTCGGGTGCCTGGTCGATGATGCGGCGCAGGTCGCTCAGGCCGTCGGCGCCTGCGGTCAGGGCGCTGCGCGGCTCGAAGCGCAGGTCGGGCAGGTGGGGGTCGTGCTCGGCGATGTAAGGCGGGTTGCTCAGGATCAGGTCAAAGCGCTCGCCGGCCACGGGTTCGAACCACGAGCCCAGGCGCCATGCCACGGCCAGGCCCAGGCGTTCGCCGTTGAGGCGGGCGGTGCGCAGGGCGCCTTCGCTGGCGTCCACGGCCGTGACCTGGGCCTGGGGGTGGGTGTGGGCCACGGCCAGGGCGATGGCGCCGCTGCCGGTGCCCAGGTCCAGCACGCGCGGTGCGGCCGTGTGGCTCGGTGGCTGGGCCAGCACCTCCAGGGCCCAGTGCACCAGGGTTTCGGTGTCCGGGCGGGGCACCAGCACGTCGGGGTTCACGGCCAGCGTCAGCCCGAAAAACTCTTTGTGGCCCAGCAGGTAGGCGGCGGGCTCGCCAGCGGCCCGGCGTTGCAGCAAGGCGTGGATGCGTTCGGCGGCGTCTGGTGGCAGCGGGTCGCGGTCGTGGGCCAGCAACCAGCTGCGCGGTTGCTGCAGCACGGCGCCCACCAGCAGGTGGGCGTCCAGGCGGTCCACGCCCAGGCGGCGGGCCCGTTGCAGTGCGTCGTCAATCGAGGTGGGCAGCTCAGACACCGGTGCTGGCCTCCAGCTCGGCCAGTTGCTCGGCGGCCTGGGCACTGAGCAAGGCCGCCACCACATCGCCCAGGTCGCCGTCCATGATCAGGCCCAGCTTGTACAGGGTCAGGTTGATGCGGTGGTCGGTCAGGCGGCCCTGGGGGAAGTTGTAGGTGCGGATGCGGTCGGAGCGGTCGCCTGTGCCGACCAGGCTCTTGCGGTGGGCGGCCTCTTTGGCCTGACGCGCCATGCGCTCCTGGTCGCGGATGCGGGCGGCCAGCACGGCCAGGGCGCGGGCCTTGTTGCGGTGCTGGCTGCGGTCGTCCTGGCATTCGGCCACGATGCCCGTGGGCAGGTGGGTGACGCGCACGGCCGAATCCGTCTTGTTGATGTGCTGGCCCCCCGCGCCGCTGGCGCGGAAGGTGTCGATGCGCAGGTCGGCGGGGTTGATCTGCACTTCTTCGGCCTCATCGGGCTCGGGCAGCACGGCCACGGTGCAGGCGCTGGTGTGGATGCGACCTTGCGACTCGGTGGCGGGCACGCGCTGCACACGGTGACCGCCTGATTCGAACTTGAGCAGGCCATAGACGCCCGGGCCGGTGCCCTGGTGGTCGATGCGCAGCACCACCTCTTTGTAGCCGCCCAGGTCGGATTCGTTGGCCGACAGCACTTCGGTGCGCCAGCCCTGGCGCTCGGCATAGCGCGTGTACATGCGGGCCAGGTCGCCCGCGAACAGGGCCGACTCATCGCCGCCGGTGCCGGCGCGGATTTCCAGAAACGCCGGGCGGTCGTCATCCGGGTCGCGGGGCAGCAGGGCGGTTTGCAGCTCGGCTTCCAGGCGCAGCAGTTCGGCTTCGGCCTCGGTCACTTCGTCGGTGGCCATGGCGCGCAGGTCGGCGTCGCTGCCGGCGTCGCGCAGCATCTCTTGTGCGGTGGCCAGGTCGTGTTGGCGCTGGGTGTGGCGGCGGGCCAGGGCGCACACGGCACTCACCTCGGCGTGCTCGCGTGACAGGGCCCGAAAGCGCTTGTTGTCGGCCGCCACCACCGGGTCGGCCAGGGCCTCGTCCAGCTCTTGGAGGCGGTGTCCCAGTCGTTCCAGCGAGGCGGCGAGCGAGGGCGCCAGTCCGGCGCTCACGCCTCGTCCTCCGGCGGGGCCGGGGGCATCTCGGTGGGGTGGGCAGCGCCGCGTGGCGCACGGCCCGGCACCACGTCGCCGCGCAAGAACAACCGGGCCAGCGAGGCGGCCACCTCCGGACGGTGGCGGGCATCGGCACTGTGCAACTCGGCCAGCGCGCCGTGCAGCATCTTCTGCGTCAGCCCGCGCGACAGGGCCTCCATCACGGCCTCGATGTCATCGCCCTTGGCCAACTGCTTGCGGGCCCGGGCCAGCTCGTGGGCGCGCCAGGCATCGGCCTGTTGGTGCAATGCCTGGATCAGGGGCACGGTGGTGCGCTGGTCCAGCCAGTGCACAAAGCCCTGCACGCCGGTTTCGATGATGGCTTCGGCCTGCTGCACGGCCGCCTGCCGGCGTTCGCCCGCGGTTTGCACCATGGCCGAGAGGTCGTCCACGGTGTAGAGGTAGACGTCGTCGAGCTGGCTCACTTCAGGTTCGATGTCGCGGGGCACGGCCAGGTCGACCATGAACATGGGGCGGCGCCGGCGGGCCTTCAGCGCGCGCTCCACCGCGCCCAGGCCGATGATGGGCAGGCTGGAGGCCGTGCAGGACACGACGATGTCGAACTCGTGCAGGCGATCGGGCAGCTCGGCCAGGCGCAGGGCCTGGGCGCCCAGGTGGGTGGCGAGCTTCTCGCCGCGCTCCAGGGTGCGGTTGGCCACGGCCATGGCCTTGGGCGTGCGGGCGGCAAAGTGCGTGGCCGTTAGCTCGATCATCTCGCCCGCGCCCACGAAGAGCACTTTGGTGTGGCGCAGGTCCTCAAACAGTTGCGCGGCCAGGCGCACCGAGGCCGCCGCCATGCTGATGGAGTGCGCACCGATCTCGGTGGAGGTGCGCACCTCTTTGGCCACCGCAAAGCTGCGCTGGAAGAGCTGGTGCAAGGTGGTGCCCAGGGTGCCGGCCGAATCGGCCTCGCGCACGGCCTGCTTCATCTGGCCCAGAATCTGGGGCTCGCCCAGCACCATCGAGTCCAGCCCGCTGGCCACGCGGAAGGCGTGACGCGCGGCGTGGCCGCCTTCGTGCACGTAGGTGTGGCGCAGCAACTCGTCGGGCGGCACCTGCCCCACCTGGCTCAGCCACAGCACGGCGGCATGGTGCAGGTCACGACCCTGTCCGCCCAGGCTGCCGAGCCCGCCTAAAGCGCAATACAGCTCGGTGCGGTTGCAGGTGGACAGCAGGGCCACTTCGGGGGCGGCGTTGTGTGGGCCTTGAAGCCGCAGCCTTTGGTGAAGATTGTGGTGCAGGCCCTGCAGCGCCGGGGCGAGCTGATCCACCGCGAACGCAAAGCGTCCGCGCAGGTCCACGGTGGCGGTGGTGTGGTTCAGCCCCAGGGTCAAGACGCTCATAAGCCGAGATTATAAAATCCGGGGTTTTGCCTGAGCCGAGCGCCGCTGTGGGTTTTCTTGATTTCCTCAACCACCTGGTGAATTTTTTCGTGCCCGCCCTGGCCATGGCCCTGCTGGTGCCCGCTTTGGCGCGCCTGGTGTGGTGGCGCGCCCTCAAGCCGGTGGCCTGGTGGCGCCAGGTGGGGGCGGTGGCCGGCGTCAACGTGGTGGTGTGGCTGGCCGGGCTGCTGGTGCTGGGCCGCGACGGTGCCATGGCCTCGTACGCTGCACTCGTGCTGGCGTCTGCCCTCACGGTGTGGTGGACCGGCCTGCGTGGGCGGGCATGAGCCCGAACCCGAACTCTCTGCCATGATCGGAGCCTGATGACCTACAGCGTCAAGGAAACCTTCTACACCCTGCAAGGCGAGGGCACGCATGCCGGCCGCCCAGCGGTGTTTTGCCGCCTGGCCGGATGCAATTTGTGGACAGGCCGCGAGGCCGACCGCGCCACGGCCGTGTGCCGCTTCTGCGACACCGATTTTGTGGGCACCGATGGCCTGGGCGGCGGCAAGTTTGCCGACGCGCAGGCCCTGGCCTCGCACATCGCCAGCTTCTGGCCGGCCACGGCCGCCGGGGCCCGCGGCCAACGCTTTGTGGTGCTGACCGGCGGCGAGCCCTTGCTGCAGGTGGACGAGGCCTTGATGGCGGCGCTGCATGCGCAGGGCTTCGAGATCGCGGTGGAAACCAATGGCACGGTGGCGGCTCCGCCAGGCCTGGACTGGATTTGCGTCAGCCCCAAGGCGGGCGCCCCGCTGGTGCAGCGCAGCGGACACGAGTTGAAGGTGGTGGTGCCCCAAGCCGGGTTTTCGGACGATGACCTGCTGGCCTTCGAGCAACTGGATTTTCAGCAGTGGCGCGTGCAGGCCATGGACAGTGCCGACCCCAGTGCCCGCCGTCAGGCCATGGAATGGGCCGTGCAGTGGTGCCTGGACCATCCACGCTGGCTGTTGAGCGTGCAGACCCACAAAAACCTGGGCATACGCTGAGGAATCAAGATGTTCGAGTTGAGTCAGACCTTTTCTTTCGACGCCGCACACACCCTGAAGCGCCAGGTGTCCCCCGAGGAAGCCGCGGGCAGCCGCCGCATCCATGGCCACACCTACACGGCCGAGGTCATGGTGGCCGGTGAGCGCCAGGCCGAATCGGGCATGGTGGTGGACCTGGCCGTGCTGCGCGCCGTCATCGCCGACGTGCGCAGCCAGCTGGACCACCACTTTCTGGACGAGGTGGCCGGCCTGGGCGCGCCCACGCTGGAAAACCTGTGCGTGTTCATCTATGCCCAGGTGCGTCAGCACCTGCCGCAGGTGACCGCGGTGGCCGTGTCGCGTGCGGCCGGCGACCGTTGTGTGTACCGGCCCCGCGCCTGAGCGCCATGAACTGGGCCGAGCGCAGCCGCCAGGCCGTCTGGCACCCCTGCACCCAGATGAAGGGGCACGAGTTGGCGCCGCCCCGCGCCATCGTGGCCGCCGACGGCCCCTGGTTGATCGATGACCAGGGCCACCGCATCCTGGACGCGGTCAGCTCGTGGTGGGTGAACCTGTTTGGCCACAACTTCGCGCCCATCCGCGAGGCCATCACCGATCAGCTGCAGCGCGTGGACCACATCATGCTGGCCGGCCTGACGCACCCGCCAGTGGTCGAGCTGTCCGAGCGCCTGGCCGCGCTCACGGGCCTGGGCCATGCGTTTTACGCCAGCGACGGGGCCAGCGCCACCGAGATCGCGCTGAAGATGAGCGCCCACAGCTGGCGCAACCTCGGGCGGCCGGGCAAGCACCGTTTCATTGGCCTGCAAGGCGGCTACCACGGCGAAACCGTGGGTGCGCTGTCGGTGACCGACATCCCGCTGTTTCGTGAGTCGTATGCGCCGCTGCTGCGCCTGAGCGCCACGCTGCCCTCGCCAGACCCACGCCAGGCCGCGCCCGGCGTCAGCGCCGAGCAGCACCTGCAACACTGCATTGACGCGCTTGCGGCCTGGCTGGCCCAGCACCACGCTGAGACCGCCGCCATCATCCTGGAGCCCCTGGTGCAGGGCGCGGCCGGCATGGCCATGCACGACCCGGCCTACCTGGTGGCCGTGCGCCGACTGTGCGATCAGTACCAGGTGCACTGGATTGCCGATGAGATCGCCGTGGGCTTTGGCCGCACCGGCACGCTGTTCGCCCATCAGCAGGCCGTGGGCGATGACGGACAGCCCGTGCGCCCGGACTTCATCTGCCTGAGCAAGGGCCTGACGGGCGGGGTGTTGCCCCTGTCGGCCGTGCTGACCACCGATGCCGTGTACCAGGCCTTCTGGGATGACCGGGTGGCCCATGGCTTTCTGCACTCGCACTCGTACACCGGCAACCCCCTGGCGTGCCGCGCCGCGCTGGCCGTGCTGGACACCTTCGCTGCGCGCGATGCGCAGGGCCGTGATGTGCTGGCGCGCAACCGCGAGGCGGCCGAGCGCTTCAATGCCCTGGTGCAGCCGCTCAACCGGCACCCGCGCGTGCGCGCCCACCGCCACTTGGGCATGATCTGGGCCTGGGACATCGACACGCAAGACCCCGGCTTTGCCGCTCGCTACCACCGCGCCGCGCTGCAGGCCGGCCTGCTGCTGCGGCCCATTGGCCACACGCTGTACGTGATGCCGCCTTATGTGCTGACCGAGGCCGATCAGCGCCACCTGGCCGACGGCCTGTTGGCCGTGTTGAACCTGGTGCTGGGTGACGAGCCCGGCGCGCCGCCTCAGACAGCCCAGCCGGCCGATGGCCTGCGCATGGCCTGATCGACCCACCCGGAGACCCTACCCATGAGCCTGGCTTACTTCGTCACCGGCACCGACACTGGCGTGGGCAAGACCCGCGTCAGCACCGCCTTGCTGCGTGCCTTGCACCGCGCAGGCCATGCGCGGGTGGTGGGCATGAAGCCCGTGGCGGCCGGCTGCGAATGGGTTGAGGCCGAGGACGGCCGCTCAGGCCACTGGCTCAATGAGGACGTGGCCGCCTTGCGCGCCGCGGGCACCCTGGCCGTGCCCTCGCAGTTTGACAATCCCTACGCCTTGCCCGATCCGGTGTCGCCCCACATCGCTGCCCGCCGGGCCGGTGAGTGCATCGATCTGGATCACCTCGAGTCTACCTTCCACGCCCTGCGCCAGCATGCCGATGCGGTGGTGGTGGAAGGGGCCGGCGGTTTCATCGTGCCCCTGCACGACCGCGACGATGACGCCAGCGCCGACCGCGACGGGCCCGGGTGGGTGACGAGTGCCGATCTGGCCGTGCGCCTGCGCCTGCCCGTGATCCTGGTGGTGGGCCTGCGCCTGGGTTGCCTGAACCATGCGCTGCTGACGCAAGAGGCCGTGCTGTCGCGTGGCCTTGCCCTGGCGGGCTGGGTGGCCAACCTGATCGACCCCGACATGCCCGAACAAGACGCCAACGTGGCCACACTGCGGCGGCGCCTTCAGGCGCCCATGCTGGCGCGTTGGGGTTGGACGCCAGCGGCCTCGGCAGACGATCTGGCCGACAGCCTGGGCTGGCCGCCTCAATCCTTGAGGTAACCCGACCGCCGCATCTTGCCTTCGGTCAAGGCCTGGGCCCGAGCCTGCACGGTGGCAACGTCCAGGGGGTGCGGAGGCAGCAACCGTGAGGCCAGTTGCCCCACGGCCGTGCCGATGGACTGGAATTCCGGGATGCCCACCCACTGAATGCCGATGTAGGGTGATGGCGGCTCGGTCGGGCGCGTCTGGTCGGCCGCGTCCATGGCGGTGAGCTCCACATCGGCGTGTGGGTTGGCCTGGCGGTAGCCGGGCTGCAGATAAGTAGAGCGCCGCGTGCCGCCGGGCACCGCCTGCCAGCCGCGCTCGGTGGCCACCAACTGGGCGTAGCCGACCGAGGTGGCCCACTCGATGAAGCGCTGGGCCATGGCGGGATGCCGTGACTGGGCTGGCACGGCCAGGGCCCACACCCATAACCAGCGAGCGCCCCGGGGGGTGCTGGCCACGGGCGCCTGCAGGTAGGCCACCTTGCCCACCACCTGGCTGCCATCGGGCTGATTGAGGAAATTACCAGCCACGGTGGCGTCCACCCAGATGGCACAGCGACCGGCGGCAAACAGCGCCAGATTTTCGTTGTAGCCATTGGCCGCTGCCCCTGGGGGGCCGAACCGTGTCAGCAAATCGGCGTACAGGCTCAGGGCCTGTTGCCAGGCCGCAGACTGCAGTTGCGGTTGCCAGCGCATGTTGAACCACTGGCCGCCATGCGTGTTGGCCATGATGCTGATCAAGGCCATGTTCTGCCCCCAGCCTGGCTTGCCCCTCAGGCAGATGCCGTAAACCCCTTGCGCCGGCTGGTGAAGCTGGCGTGCCGCCTCGGCCACCTGCTGCCAGGTGGGCTGTGCGGGCAGGCTCAGGCCTGCGGCCTGCAACAGGTCGGTGCGCACCATCGTCATGGTGCTTTCGCCATAAAACGGCAGGGCGTGCAGCTGGCCACCTTGGGTCAGCGCCTCGCGCACCCGAGGCAGGATGTCCTGGAGGCGGTAGTCGGCCGACGGGGTCAGGGCCCGCAGCCAACCTTTGTCGCCCCAGGCCTGCGCTTCGTAGCTGCCCACGGTGACGACGTCGAACTGGGCGCTTTGTGTGGCGGCGTCCCGGGTGACGGCCTGGCGCAGGCGGTCTTCGTCCATCGTCACCCAACGCACCCGCCAGCCTGGCGCCTGCTGCTCGAAGTGCCGGGTCATCCGCTGCAGGGTCAACATGTGGTCGTTGTTGACCGTGGCCACCACCAGTTCTTGCACGGGCGGCGCCGACGGGCCGACCGCCAAGGCGCCCGACACCTGCAAGAGCAGGCTCAGGCCGAGGGCAAATCGTGAGGCCATCGGTGCGCGCCTTTTGTCAGAATAGGTGTCGGAGGTGCTCAGCAGGTATGGGACCATACTAGCCCATGCGGAGGCCTCACGCCACCCCAACAACACACACAGAGACACCCATGAACCGATCCGTAGCCAGCCGCTGGCAGCGATGGTCGCCACGCCACAGCGTGCGGGTGCGTGTGGCACTGGTGGCCGGTGTGGGGGGCATTGTGTTTGCGGCGGCGATGACCACCTGGGTGGCCAAAGACCAGCGCAGCCAGGTGCTTGCTGCGGTGGATCAGTCCGTTCAGCGCGAGGCCCGTGCCATGGGCCGGGGCCTGGCGCTCGACCTGGCCGACCGGCTCTCGCTCGTGCGGCAACTGGCGTCAGAGCCTGCCCTGGCCAGCGGTTTGCCAGACCTGGGTCAGGTTCGATTGCGCCTGGAGCAGGCCCGCAACGACGTGCGCGACATCGAGTGGTTGGCCTTGACCGACGCGCAGGGGCATGTGATTTCGGCCACGGGCGCGTTGCTGGAGGGCGCCGATGTCTCTGGGCAACCCTGGTTTGAACGCGGTTTGAAGCGCCCGGCCGTGGGGCAGCCGCGCGAGGTGCCGGCGCTGGCCCGCTACCTGGCGGTGGACGCCCGGGGCCGTGTGCCCCAATTGGTGGACGTGGCGGTGCCCGTGATCGACAACGATGGGCAGACCATCGGTGTGCTGGTGGGCCTGGTGAACTGGGCGCGCCTGAGCGAACGCCATGAGCAATCTCTGGAAGACCCACAGCACGGGCGCCTGGTGGTGCTGCTGGACCCGGATGGCCGCATTTCGTTTGGCCCGTCGGTGCTGGAGGGGCAGGCCCTGCCAGCGTCGCTGGTCTCTGCCCTGAGGGCTGGTGGCGCGTCCCAGCTGATGTCATGGCCCGCCCTGGGCATGATGCTCACGGCCGTGTCACCCATGTCGTGGACGCAAGAGGGTGATCAGCAACCCTGGCGCCTGGTGCTGTTGACCGAGCCGCAGCGGGTGTTTGCGCCGCTGCAAGCCCTGACCTGGCGCTTGTGGCTGGGCGGTCTGCTGGGCTCACTGGTGTTTGCCGTGCTGATGTGGTGGCTGACGGGGCGCGTGGTCAAGCCTTTGCAGGCCCTGTCGCGCACCGCCCAGGCGCTGCGGCGGGGCGAGGCCGCCCATTTCGAGGCGCCGGCGCAGGCTCGCGACGAAATCGATGTGCTGGCCACCGCGCTCAGCGAGTTGCACCATCAGTTGCAAGCGCGCATGGCCGAGCTGGGCGCGCACCGCGACCTGCTGGAGAGCCACATTGCCGATCGCACGGCCGAGCTGGTGCAGGCACGCGACCGTGCCGAGGCGGCCAACCGGGCCAAGAGCACGTTCGTGGCCAACATGAGCCATGAGATCCGCACGCCCATGAACGCCATCATGGGCATGACCTTTTTGATGCAACAGGCGCAGCCCAATGCCGAACAGGCCCAGCGCTTGAGCGTGGTGCGGCAAGCCGCCGAGCACCTGCTGGACATCATCAACAACGTGCTGGACCTCTCCAAGATCGAGGCCGGCATGTTCACGCTGGAGGCCCGTGACTTCAACCTGCACGAGACCGTTCGGCGAGCGGTGGCCCTGTTGGAGCCGCGCGCCGCCGACAAAGGCCTGTTCATCGACGTCGATCTGCGCCATGCCCCCGAGCACCTGCGTGGTGATGCGGTGCGTGTGCAGCAGATCGTGCTGAACCTGCTGGGCAATGCGGTGAAGTTCACCGACCAGGGCGGGGTGTTCCTGCGCCTGCGCGTGGATGTTCAGACAGAGTCGGCCACGGTGCTGCGGCTGGAGGTGCGGGACACCGGCGTCGGCGTGTCGGCCGATGACGCTGCGCGCCTGTTCAACGCCTTTGTGCAGGCCGATGATTCGGCCGCGCGTCGGCATGGCGGCACGGGCCTGGGCCTGGCGATCACGCGCAGCCTGGTCGAGTTGATGGACGGCCAGATCGGTGTGCACAGTGCCTTGAGCGAGGGCAGCACCTTCTGGTGCACCTTCAAGCTGGAGCGCGCGGCCCCGGACGTGGCCAGTCCGCAGCAGGCGTCCGGGGCCTCCGATGTGGCCGCGCCCGATGGCCATGAAGTGATCGCCGAATTGCGTGCCAGGCATGGTGACGCGCGGGTGCTGCTGGTGGATGACAACGCCGTGAACCGGCTGCTGGTGGAAGAACTGCTGGCGATGGCAGGCCTGCGCGCCGACAGCGTCGATTCTGGTGTGGGCGCGGTGGAGCGCGTGCGCACGCAGCCCTATGATCTGGTGCTCATGGATGTGCACATGCCCGACATGGACGGCCTGGCCGCCACCCGGGCCATCCGGGCCATGCCCCACGGCGGCGACCTGCCGATCCTGGCCATGACCGCCAGCGTGCTGCAGGACGAACGCCAGGCGTGCCTGGACGCCGGCATGAATGCCCACCTGGCCAAACCCATCGATACGCAGCAGTTGTTCCAAGCCGTGCACCACTGGTTGAGCCAGCGCGGCGCTCGCCCTCACTGACCCATGCACACCCGACTCACTCGCCTGCTGGGCATCCAGCACCCCATTGTTTTGCCTGGCATGACCTACATCGCCGTGCCCCGCCTGGTGGCGGCCGTGTGCAACGCCGGTGGCATGGGCATCCTGGCCTCGGGTGGGCTCACACCGCAGGCCTGCCGCGAGGCGATCCGCGAGGTGCGCCGCCTGACCGACCGCCCCTTTGGCGTGGGCTGCAGCCTCTTGCTGCCCGGCGCGGCCGAGTGCGCGCGCGTGGCCCTGGAAGAACAGGTGCCGGTGATCAATGTCTCCATGGGCAAGGGCGAGTGGGTGATGGAAGGCGCTCGCCAGTATGGCGGCCAGGTGATCGCCACCATCTCGAACGAGGCCCACGCGCGCTCGGCCATCGGCGCCGGTGTGGATGGCCTGATCGTGACCGGGCACGAGGCCGCAGCCCATGGGGGCGCCGTGTCGTCGATGGTGCTGGTGCCCATCGTGCGCCAGATGTGCGCGCAACAGGGACGTGACCTGCCGATCATCGCGGCGGGTGGTTTCGCCGATGGCCGGGGCCTGGTGGCCGCGCTGGCCCTGGGCGCCGATGCGGTGGCCATGGGCACGCGCTTCGCCTCGTCCATCGAGAGCCCGGTGCACGAGCGCACCAAGCAGATGATCGTGAGCAAGCAGGCTGAAGAGACGATTTACTCGCCCAATTTCGACAGCTACCCATGCCGGGTGATGCACACCCCCGGTGGCCGCCGCTACACGCGCCGCCGCCTGAGCCCGCCGGTGGCCATCACCCGCGCCTTGAAGGCCGCCCGCGAGATGCAGCGCCCGCTGGGTGCCCTGGGCCGTGATGTGCTGCGCCTGGGCCCGCTGGAGGCGGTGAAGGTGGCCTACTTTGGCGCCGCCACCCTGGCCATGCGCAAGGCCATCCACGAGGGCAACCTGGACGAGGGCGTGCAGCTGATCGGCCAGTCGCAAGGCCTGGTGCACGATGTGGCCAGCGTCGAGCAGATCGTGCAGCGCGTGCTGGCCGAGGCCGACGAGGTGCGGGCGCAGTTGCAGCGCCTGTGAGGCCATGAAAAAAAGCCCGGCCGGCGACCGGCTCGGGCTTTTTGGGGCTGCGTGTGCAGCCCGGACTTATTCGTTGTTGCCACCCAGGCCGAAGATGGCCAGCAGGCTGACGAACATGTTGTAGATCGAGACGAACAAGCTGGTGGTGGCCAGGATGTAGTTCGTCTCACCGCCGTTCACGATGCGGCTGGTCTCGTACAGGATCATGCCGCTCATCAGCAGCACAAACATGCCGGACACAGCCAGGCTCAGGGCCGGCATCTCGAAGAAGATCGCGCCCAGGCCCAGGGCAAAGGCCACCAGCACCCCGATGAACAGGAACTTGCCCATGAAGCTGAAATCACGCTTCGTGGTCAGCGCGATGGCCGACAAGCCCAGGAAAGCCACGGCCGTGGTGCCCAGGGCGTTGGTGACGATGGCGCTGCCATTGGGCAGCGACAGCACCGAGCTCAGGATGGGCCCGAGGGTGTAGCCCATGAAGCCGGTCAGCGCGAACACCGCCAGCACGCCCAGGCCGCTGTTGGCCGTTTTGCTGATCAGGAAGCTCAGGCCGAAGAAGCCGATCAGCGTCAGAATCATGCCGGGGTGGGGAAGCCCCATGCTCATGGACACGCCGGCCACACCGGCGCTGAACGCCAGGGTCAGGCCCAGCAAGGCGTAGGTGTTGCGCAGCACGCGCTGGCTGCTGGCCGACAGGGCGTTGCCCTGCGAGGTGGCCGTGCCCAGCGACATGGCGCGGGTTTGGGTGTTCGGATCGTATGACATGGTCTTGTCCTAAGGTTCAGAAAAAAGTCAGAAATCAGTTCACGTTGCGCCAGTGGCGTCATCCAGTGTTTGCCAGCCACGGCGGCTGCGTCCCGCGTGGTGCCGTCCCAGCTGTGGCGCCCGCACGGCGCGATCACGGGCTTTGCCAATCTGGCGGCCGATGGTCTGCACTGCGCGGTGCAGGGCACGGTCGACCAGGGAGCGCAATTGATCGCCACGGTCACGCACCACGGCGGTGGTGTCTTCCAGCTCCACCACCAGGTGGCAGTCCTTGTCGACACCGCCCTTGGGGCCGTTCACATCACTGAGGTGCAGCGTGGCGCCCATGGCGCGCCCACCAAAACGGGCCAGCGCCTGCCGCAGGCGGCTGCGGATGTGGTCATGGTCTTCACGAGACAGCTTCAGGCCTTGGGTGTGGATGAACACGTTCATGTGACGCTCCTGGGGACCGGTTGAACATGCATGGCAATTTACGAAAGCATCTGCCTCATGTAAATTCGAATTTCATTCAAGGTTTTTAAGGAAAAACCGAAGTGAACTACAAGCACTTGCAGTACTTCTGGGCCGTGGCCCGGATGGGCGGCGTGGTCAAGGCCAGCGAACACCTGCACGTCACGCCGCAAACGGTCAGTGGCCAGATCCAGTTGCTGGAAGACGCGGTGGGCCGCCCGCTGTTTCGCAAGAAGGGCCGCAAGCTGGAGCTCACGGACACGGGCGAGCTGGTCTACAGCTATGCGCGCGACATCTTTCACCTGGGCTCCGAGCTGGAGGAGCTGCTGCGCCAGCCCCGGGGGGTGCAGCGTCCGGTGGAGCTGCGGGTGGGCATCGTGGACGCGGTGCCCAAGCTGGTGGCAGGCCAGTTGATGCAGCCTGCCATGGCCGGGCCGCAACCCTTTCGCGTGATCTGCCGCGAGGGCAAGATCGAGAGCCTGCTGGCCGACCTGTCGGTGCACCGGCTCGACCTGGTGCTGTCTGATCGCCCCTTGCCGCCAGCGCTCAGCGTGAACGCCTACACCCATCGGCTGGGCGGGTCTCAAGTGGGCTTTTATGCATCGCAAGCGCTGGCGGCCACGTTTGAGCAGCCGTTTCCGGCGCTGCTGGAGGGCGCGCCCCTGTTGTCGCCGGGCAGCGAGTCGGCCATGGGCTTGCGCCTGAGGCAGTGGCTGGGCAAGCAAAAGCTGCGGCCGCGCGTGGTGGGCGAGTTCGACGACAGTGCCATGGTCAAGGCCCTGGGCATGCAGGGGTTGGGCGTGTTTCTGGCGCCACGGGTGCTGGACGAGTCGGTGCGTCGGCAGTACGACGCCACTTGCCTGGGTGAGGCGAGCGACCTGATCGAAGAATTCCACGTGATCACCGTGGAGCGTCGCATCACCCACCCCGGCGTGGTGGCCATCACCGAGGCGGCGCGTCAAGGCCTGTTCGCCGATTGGCAGCGCTGAGGCTGGTAGGCTCGCCCGATGACGACATGGTTTGACGACGACTTGCGCACCCTGGGCGAGCAGCATCTGCTGCGCAGACGCCGCCAGGTGGCGCCCTGGCAGGCCCCGGCCGAGTTGACCCCGCACGATGAGGCCCTGCGCGCCACCACCTACTGTGTTGACGGGCAAGAGCGGTTGTCCTTTGGCAGCAACGATTACCTGGGCCTGTCACAGCACCCGGCCTTGATGGCCGCCGCGCACGCCGCCATCGACCGTTACGGCGTGGGGGCCACGGCCTCGCCCCTGGTGTGCGGCCACAGCCCCGAGCACGAGGCCCTGGAGGCCGAACTGGCCGCGCTGGTGGGCCTGCCCCGGGCGCTGTACTTCTATGCGGGCTATGCGGCCAATGTGGGCGCCATCCCCGCCCTGGTGGGCCAGGGCGATGCCGTGTTCTCGGATGCCCTGAACCACGCCTGCATCATCGATGGCGTGCGCCTGTCGCGCGCTGAGGCGCACATCGTGCCCCATGGTGATCTGGCCGCACTGGAGGCCGCCTTGCGCAGCAGCACCGCCCGGCGCAAGCTGGTGGTGACTGACGCGGTGTTCAGCATGGATGGCAACGTGGCCGATGTGCCGGCCCTGCTGGCCCTGTGCGAGCGCTTCGATGCCCTGCTGATGATCGACGATGCGCATGGCTTTGGCGTGCTGGGCCCGCAGGGTGAGGGCACGCTGGCACACCATGGCATGGCGGGCGTGCAGGGCGTGGCGCCGGCCTGGCAAGGGCGGCTGGACCGCCTGGTCTACATGGCCACGCTGGGCAAGGCGGCGGGCGTGGCCGGCGCCTTCGTGGCCGGCTCGCCCCAGGCGATCGAGTGGATCATGCAGAAGGCCCGCACCTACATGTTTGCCACGGCGGCGCCCGCGCACATCGCGGCGGCCTTGCGGGCGGGGGTGCGCGTGATCCGTGATGAGCCGCAACGTCGCGACCACCTGCAGGCCTTGCGCCATCAACTCCAGGCAGGGGTGGGACGCGGCCTGGAGGCCGGCAGCGCCTGGCGCCTGATGCCCTCGGACACGGCCATCCAGCCGCTGGTGATTGGCCGCAATGACGACGCGCTGGCCGTCATGGCCGCGCTGGACGCGCAGGGCATCTGGGTGCCCGCGATTCGGCCGCCCACGGTGCCGGCAGGCACGGCGCGCCTGCGCATCTCGCTGTCGGCGGCGCACACCACCGAGCAGGTGCAGCGCCTGTGCGAGGCGCTTCAGGCCGCGCATGGCTGCAAGGCACCCTGATCAGGCAAACAAGGCCTGTCTGTCCATGCGACGTGTCAGCGCGTGCCGGGGCAGTCCTTCCACCACCTTGTAGGGTGCCTGGGCCGTGTCTCGCAAGGGCGTTGATGGCAGAGCCAGTCCGTGGGGGTCGGTCAGGCTGCGCACCTCGGGCAGGTGGGCCGCCTCACCACGGCGCACCACCACGCCCACCTCGCCATTGGCCAGGCGCACGCACGAGCCGGGTGGGTACACGCCCAGCTCCTTGATCAGGGCCGACACATAGGGGTTGCGCTGGCCATCGGCCTGCATGAACAGGCTGCGTGCAGCCGCATGGGCGGTCATGGCCGGCCGGTAAGCGCGGGCACTGATCTTGGCCAGGTACACGTCCGTGTAGTGCAGCATGCAGGCCTGTTCACTGAGTTGAGCGTGGTTCGCCGGCAAGGGGCCGCCGTTGGGCGTCACATGGTGCTGGGCCACGGCCTGCAACCAGTCTTTGTCGGTCACCCCTTTGGCCTCCAGTTGCTGGCAGCTGCGGTCGGCATGGTGGGTGACTGCATCGCGCTGCTGCGGGTTGAGTGGCAGCGACTGACCACACAACTCGCTTTGAAGCCGTGACATGCCCAGGTTCATGGTGAGCGCCGCATGGGTCAGGGTGTCGCGATCGGCGGCAGACCAACCCAGACCTTGGCCAACGAGGCTGGCCACGAACGCGGTCTGCATGGCGTGCCTGACGGTGTAGCCGTCGGGATCGTCTGCGTGCAGCAGTTCAAACAGACTGGCATCGCGTTGGCGCTCAATGCCATGGTTGATGCCATGTGCACACGCTTGCAGGTCGTCACGAAAGGCCTGAGGGCTCATGGCCTCTGCATGCTGCAGCAGTTGTTCCAGCCGCCGATGCACGTCGTGCCACAGTGCCACGGCGTTCTGCGCCCGCTGTGCCTGCGCACGTTGGCGTTGATGCTGTGCAAAGTCGTCCTGATCGATGAACACGCCGCGCTCGATCAAGGCCCGCACCTGATCGGGGGTTTGCAGCACATAGCCTTTGTGCAGCAGCAATTGCTGGTGTTCGTTGTAGACGTTCCAGGCCAGGGCTTGCCCCGCCTGGACCTGGTCGGGGCTCAGTCTCAAGAATTTCATGGTGTGACATGCGCAGTGGGTCCACCGCGAGTGTCAATCCATGGTGTTTGTCCGAAACCCCGAATACAGGGCGCTGCGTGGCGCAGTTTTCAGGCGGCGTCGCGCAGCGGTAGCTCGGCCCGCAGCGAGTGCGGGTAGGCCTGGGTGATGTTCACGTCGATCAACTGGCCCACCAGGCGCTCGCGCAGGGCTTGGGTGGGGCCGGCGGCGAAGTTGACGATGCGGTTGCACTCGGTGCGGCCCATCAGCTCGGACGGGTCCTTGCGGCTGGGGCCTTCCACCAGGATCTTCTGCGTCGTGCCCACCAGCATCTGGCTGTAGCGCTGCACGTTGCCCTCGAGGTAGGCCTGCAGGGTTTGCAGGCGCTTGAGCTTGACCTCGTGCGGGGTGTCGTCCTGCAAGGATGCGGCCGGGGTGCCCGGGCGGGCGCTGAAGATGAAGCTGAAGGAGGCGTCGAACTCGATGTCGGTGGCCAGCTTCATGAGCTTGTCGAAGTCTTCGTCCGTCTCGCCGGGAAAGCCCACGATGAAGTCGGTGGACAGGCGGATGTCGGGGCGCACGGCGCGCAGCTTTCGGATGGTGCTCTTGTATTCGAGCACGGTGTAGCCCCGCTTCATGGCCATCAGGATGCGGTCGGAGCCGTGCTGCACGGGCAGGTGCACGTGGTTCACGAGCTTGTTCGTCTTGCCGTAGACGTCGATCAGGCGCTGGCTGAACTCGTTGGGGTGGCTGGTGGTGAAGCGGATGCGCTCGATGCCAGGGATCTCGGCCACGTACTCCAGCAGCATGGCGAAGTCGGCGATCTCTGCGGCGCCATTCAAACCCTGGCCCATCTTGCCCCGATAGCCGTTGACGTTCTGGCCCAGCAAGGTCACTTCTTTCACGCCCTGGTCGGCCAGGTCGGCCACCTCGGTCAGCACGTCATCGAACGGGCGCGAGACCTCTTCACCACGGGTGTAGGGCACCACACAGTAGCTGCAGTACTTCGAGCAGCCTTCCATGATCGACACGAAGGCCGAGGCGCCTTCCTTGCGCGGTGGGGGCAGGTGGTCGAACTTCTCGATCTCGGGGAAGCTGATGTCCACCTGCGGGCGCTTTTGCTGCTGGCGCTGCTCCAGCATGGCGGGCAGGCGGTGCAGGGTTTGCGGGCCGAAGACCACGTCCACATAAGGCGCACGCTCGATGATGGCCGCGCCTTCCTGGCTGGCCACACAGCCGCCCACGCCGATCATCACGCCCTTGTCTTTCAGGTGCTTGACGCGGCCCAGGTCACTGAAGACTTTCTCTTGCGCCTTTTCGCGGATGGAGCAGGTGTTGAAGAGGATGAGGTCGGCTTCTTCGGGGTCGTTGGTGGGCACGTAGCCCTTGGCCGCGTTCATGACGTCGGACATCTTGTCCGAGTCGTACTCGTTCATCTGGCAGCCATAGGTCTTGATGTAGACCTTTTTTTGTGCGGTGTCGGAGCTCATGGTTTGATCCAGGTGTTCTGCAGGGGGTCAAAGCGCCAGGTGGTGGCTTCTTCGCGCGTGCGGGGCCATTGGCGATCGAGCTCGTCGGCGCGCAGCAGCCACACGTCTTTCACCAGGCCGTAGGCGTCGGTGGTGTAGTTGATGGCCAGGCTGCGGCCCACCAGTTGCCCCGACAGCACCAGCAGGTTTTGCTCATCGCGGATGCGCGCGCCGGGCGCCAGGCGCATGGCCTCGCCGTCGATGCGGAGCTCGGGCGGCTGGCCGAAGGCTGCGCGACCACGCAATGACTGCAGCGACAGCTGGCGCGTGGGCCGCAGGTCGGTGGGCACCTCGGTGCGGGTGTCGGTGACCGTGAGCTGGCCGTCTTCGCTGGTGGCGGTGGTGCTGGTGGTCTGGCTGAAGGCCGGGGCGGCGCCCAGCAGCAGGCCGATGGCACAGACTTGCGCCATGACCTTCCGTGAACAGCGGTGCATGGTGTAGATCCAGGGGCTGTGGAAGAAGGCGCCGAGTTTACCCTTTGGCGGCCGGCTTGCGGTGATGATCCATGTAGGCCCCCATCATGTGGGTGAGCTCGTCGATCAGCCGCTCGATGCTGAAGGGCGGGTGCTGCAGGCTGAAGTAACGCACCAGCGTGTACACCGTGCTGTTGTAGCTGATGAACAGGCTCACGGGCAGGTCTTTGGGTTGGTACTCGTCGTGGTGCTGCAGCAGGTAGAGGCGGGCGGCCTCCATCAGGTGCTGCTCGGCCACGTGCACCGCGTTTACCGAGCGCAGCTCATGCCAGTGCCGCGCCACCGCCTGATAGCCCGGGTTTTGGGCCACCAGTTGCACGATGGCGGTCAGCATGTGCCGGTAAAACTCGCGCGCATCCAGGCTGAGGCGGGTGGCGATGTCGCGCATGGCGATGTCGGCCACGGCCTGCCCGAGTTGGTCCACCAGGGCCGACAGCAGTTCTTCCTTGTTCTTGAAGTACTGGTAGAGCGAGCCCACGCTCACGCCGGCCTCTTCGGCCACATCGCGCGTGGTCAAGGCCATGCCCCGGCGGTCAAACACGCGGGCGGTGGCCTCCAGGATGGTGGTCACCATGAACTGAGAGCGTTCTTGCTGGGGGGCTTTGCGCATGGCGTCGTCCGGTCGTGGCAGATTGCGAATTGAATGCGAACATTTGTTTGCATTATCGTTCAATCACCGACACCCCAGGAGACTGTTCATGCCGTGCCCCGTCAGCCATGCCGCCCGTCAGGCCAGTGCCGCCGCCCCGTTGCCCCCTGAGGCGCTGGAGCCTGACGAGCCCGCGGCGCAGGACCGCCGGCAGGCCTTGATGCGCCAGGCCCTGCCCATCGGGCCGGGGTCGTTGCTGTGGGAATGCGCGGGGGATTTGCGCGGCCTGCTGGTGATCTTTCGGGTGGGCCTGATCCAGAACATGCACCCGGCCGTCAGCCGCGCGCTGGAAGAACACTCTGGCGAGGTCTTTTTGAAGAACCCGTGGAACCGGCTGCTGCGCTCCATCCCGCCCATCATGGGCGTGATCTACGACCCCCAACCCGACGAGGTGGGGCGCCAGGTGCGCGACTTCCACGTTCAGATCAAAGGCCGGCTCAGCGATGGCCGAGCCTACCATTCACTGCACCCTGACATCTATTTCTGGACGCACGCCACCTTTGTGGAGGGCGTGATCGCTGCGCGGGCCGTGTTCGACACCCCCTTCACCCCGGCCCAGAAAGAGCGGCTGTACCGCGAGTCCATCACCTGGTACAGCCGCTACGGGGTATCGATGCGCCCCGTGCCGCCCGATTACGCCAGCTTCGAGCGCTACTGGAACGAGATGCTGCCCACGCTGCAGCCCACGCCCATCACCCACCATGCCATCCACATGGGGCGCACGCCCCGGCCGTTTGAGTCGATTCCCCGCCCGGTGTGGTGGCTGCTGGACCCGCTGGTGAACCGATTTTCTCAGTGGCTGGGCCGGGGCACCCTGCCGCCGGTGCTGCGCCAGAAGCTGGGCATGCGCTGGAGCCGGGCCGATCAGGCGCTGTTGCGTGTGTTTGCGGCCGGGGTGCGGGTGGCCTTTGCGGTGATGCCCACAGAGTGGCGCTACCTGCCCACGGCCAAGGTGGGGCGGCGTGTGGCTCGAGAGCAGGTGCGGGCGCGGGTGGTTTGAATCAGTGTGGCGGCACCGATTGGGCCGCATTCAACCCCGCCAACCGCTCGGGCGTGCCCACATCCGTCCAGGGCCCGGTGTACAGCCGCCCGCCCAGGCGGCCCTGGTCCAGCGCGCGGTCAAAGCAGGGGCGCAGGGCGGCGGCGGTGCCGGGCGTGATGCCAGCCACCATGGCGGGTCGGTACAGGCCGATGGTGGAGTAGGTGGCGGTGGGCGTGCCGGGGGGCGCGGCGTGCTTGTGGTGCAGTCTGCCTTGCGCGTCCAGCGCAAAGTCGCCCTGGGGCACGTGGGGCGGGTTGGGCACCATCCACAGGTGGGCGAGGTCGTGGGCCAGGTCGTCGCGGGCGGCGCCCTGGGGGGCTGCAAAATCCCGCGCAGCTTGTGCATCAAACCTGAACCCCGGCACAAACACATCGCCTGCCAGCACCCAGAAGGCTTGCTCGCCGCCCGGGGCCTGGGCCAGCAGCGGCAGGGCCTTGGCGATGCCGCCAGCGGTTTCCAGTGCGGCGCCGTGGTCGGCCCGTTCGTGCGAATAGCGGATGCGCAGGCCCCACTGGCGGCCATCGCCCAGTGCGGGCTCGAATTGTTCTTCGAGGTGGGCGGTGTTGATGACCACGTCGCGCACGCCATCGCGGGCCAGGGCCTCCAGGTGCCACACGATGAGAGGCTTGCCCTGCACAGCCAGCAAGGGCTTGGGGCAGGTGTCGGTCAGCGGGCGCATGCGCTCGCCGCGTCCGGCGGCCAGGATCAGGGCGGGCAGGTTGGTGGCGGCGGTCATGGGGCTCAGGTGGTTTCGGTGAGGCGCTCGAAGGCCACGATGTGGCTGAGATCGAGCTGGATGCCCACCGATTCTCCCAAAGCGTGGTTGTGGTGCGAGGGCACCAGCGAGAGCACTTCGCTGCCGTCGGGCAGGGCCAGGGTGTACAAGAAGTCGGCCCCCCTGAACGCCTTGTGCACCACGCGGGCCTGCAGGTGGCTGTGGTCGTCGTGCACCACGTCGTCGGGGCGCAGCAGCACGTCCACGGCCGTGTCGGGGCCGAATGGCAAGGGGGTATCAGTGTTGAAGCTGCGGTCGGATTCGGCCACGCCGTCGATCTGCAGCGTCAGTTGTCGCGGGCCACTGACCACGGCCGGCAAAAAGGCGCCTTGCCCCACAAAGTTGGCTACCCGGCGGTTGGCGGGGCGGTGGTACAGCGCGTAGGCCGTGTCCCATTGCTGCAGGTGGCCGTCGGCCAGCACGCCCACCACGTCGGCCATGGCAAAGGCCTCGGCCTGGTCGTGGGTCACCATCACGGCGGTGGTGTGGGTGGCTTTGAGGATGTCGCGCACCTCGGCGGCCAGGCGCTCGCGCAGTGACACGTCCAGGTTGGAAAACGGCTCGTCCATCAGCAGCACGCTGGGCTGGGGGGCCAGGGCGCGGGCCAGGGCCACGCGCTGTTGCTGCCCGCCCGACAGTTCGTGCGGAAACCGGTGGCCCGAGCGGCCCAGGCCCACGATGCCCAGCATTTCTTGCACGCGCTCGTCGGGCTGGGGGTGCTGGCGCAGGCCAAAGCCCACGTTTTGCGCCACGGTGAGGTGGGGAAACAAGGCGTAGTCCTGGAACACCATGCCGATGCGGCGGCGTTCGGGCGGCAGCAGACGTCCTGGGGCGCTGAGGGTCTGGCCGTCCAGCGAAATGCGACCGGCCGCCACCGGCTCGAAGCCGGCCAGCGCGCGCAGCACCGTGGTTTTGCCGCACCCGGACGGGCCCAGCAGGCAGGCGATGGCGCCCTGGGGCAGGGCAAACGACAGGTCAGACACCACCTGCCGGGCGCCGTACTGCATCGTCAGGTGCTCGACGGCCAGCCAGGGCTTGCCTTGGGGCGGCGCTGGCGCGTGGGCGTGATCGGTGGTGGCGGGCATGAGGCAAAGACGACATCAGGATAAACGATCATAATTCTCAATCATCATGGTTGCTGCATTGCCTTCTGTTGCCCAATTTTTCTCGTCGCCCTTTGGGGCGCGGCGGCTGTCATGGATGGCCGTGCTGGCCATGGGCGTGGGCGCCGCGGTGCTCTTGCCCATCTTGGCGGTGGTGGGGCAGTTGTTCCTGGAGGGCACCAGCGACACCTGGGCCCACCTGGCCTCCACGGTGCTGCCGGAGTACCTGTGGTCCACCTTGTGGTTGTGTCTGGGCGTGGCCTTGGGCACGGCGAGCATGGGGGTGGGGGCCGCCTGGCTGGTCACCCGGCATGATTTTCCGGGCCGGGCCGCGATGGAGTGGGCCCTGGTGCTGCCGCTGGCCGTGCCGGCCTACGTGATGGCCTACACCTACACCGACCTGCTGCAGTTCGTGGGGCCGGTGCAAACCGCGCTGCGCGAGGCCTTCGGGTGGCGGCGGGGCGATTACTGGTTTCCGGATGTGCGCTCGCTGGGTGGGGCGGTGCTGTTGTTTTCGTTCGTGCTGTACCCCTATGTGTACATGCTGGCCCGCACGGCGTTTCTGGAGCGCGCCGGCGGCATGCTGGAGGTGGGGCGCTCGCTGGGGCTGGGCCCCTGGGGCAGCTTCTGGCGGGTGTCGCTGCCGCTGGCGCGGCCGGCCATCGCGGGCGGCGTGGCCCTGGCGCTGATGGAAACCCTGGCCGACTTTGGTGCCGTGTCTTACTTTGGGGTGCAAACCTTCACCACCGGCATCTACCGGGCGTGGTTTTCGCTGGGCGATCGGGTGGCGGCGGCCCAGTTGGCGTCGGCCTTGTTGGGTTTTGTGCTGTTGGTGCTGATGTTTGAGCGCCTGTCGCGCGGGCGCGCGCGGTTTCATGACACCACCTTGCGCCGTTCGGCCTTCATGGCCAGGCGCCTGCCCTTGGGGCCCGGGGTGTTGGCGCTGGTGGCCTGCCTGATTCCCTTGACGCTGGGTTTTCTCTTGCCGGCCGGGGTGCTGCTGCACATGGCCCTCACCGAGGGCGATGCCCAGTTCGGATCGCGTTTCATCGAGCTGGGGCGCAACAGCGTGCTGGTGTCGGGCCTGACGGCGTTTTTTGCCGTGTTGCTGGCGGTGCTGCTGGCCTATGCCGCGCGGCTCAATCCGGGCTGGTTGGTGCGCCTCATGCACCGGGTGGGCGGCCTGGGCTATGCCTTGCCTGGCACCGTGATCGCGGTCGGGGTGCTGATCCCGGTCACGCGGGTGGACCAGGTGATCACCGGCTGGCTGGAAACCTCGGTGGGCTGGCAGGGGGGGCTGGTGCTCACGGGGGGCATCGCCGGCCTGGTGTACGCCTGTGTGGTGCGTTTTCTGACCCCGGCGGTGCAGTCCATCGACGCCGGTCTGGCCAAGGTCACGCCCAACATGGACCACGCCGCCCGCAGCCTGGGCCTGAATGCCGGGCAGACCTTGCGCCGTGTGCACGTGCCTTTGTTGCGCGGCAGCGTGCTCACAGCGGCGCTGCTGGTGTTCATCGACACCATGAAAGAGCTGCCCGCCACCTTGGTGATGAGGCCATTCAACTTCGACACCCTGGCCACCCAGGCCTATGTGCTGGCGTCTGACGAGCGGCTGGCCGAGGCGTCCACCGCCGCGCTGGCCATCGTGGTGGTGGGCTTGCTGCCGCTGGTGGTGATCAGCCGGCAGATTGCCCGAAGCCGGCGCTCGTCGGCCGGCTCGGGCAGCACCTGAAGCGCCTGAGGCGCCTGAGGCGCCTGGCTCAGCGCCAGCCGGCGCGGTCGAACACGCGCTGGGCCTGGGCCGCGTTCTTGGCCAGTTCGCCCACGTTGAGCGTGTCGGGCTTGAAGCTGCCCATGGCCTTCAAGGCAGGGTTGTCCACCTTCACGCTGGGCACGGCCGGCCACTCGTTGTTGCCATTGGCAAAGTAGCCCTGGGCCTGGTCGCTGGCCAGGTACTCCATGAACTTGATGGCCGCTTCGCGGTTGGGCGCCGTCTTGATGATGCCGGCGCCAGAGACGTTGATGTGCGTGCCCCAGGTGGCCTGGTTGGGCCACACGATGCCCAGTGACTCCACCACCTTGCGGTCTTCGGGCTTGGTGGAGCGCATCAGCCGGGCCAGGTAGTAGCTGTTGGAGATGGTCACGCCACACTCGCCGGCGGCCACGGCGCGCAACTGGTCGGTGTCGCCACCCTTGGGTGCGCGCGCAAAGTTCTGCACCAGGCCACGGGCCCAGGCTTCCGCCTGCTGCGGGCCTTCGTGCGAGATCACGGCCGCCCCCAGCGACAGGTTGTAGGGGTGGGCGCCCGAGCGCACGCACACCTGGTCTTTCAGGCGCGGGTTGGCCAGGTCGCCGTAGGTTTGCACCCATTCGGCCTTCACGTCGCGCTTGTTGTAGGCGATCACCCGGGCGCGGGTCGAAAACGCAATCCAGTTCGGGGTGCGCAGGTTGGCCGGGATGCGTTGCTCCAGCACCTTCGATGCAATGGGCTGGAAGATGCCTGCCTGGTCGGCCATTTCAAGGCGCGCGGCGTCCACGGTGATGAGGATGTCGGCCGGCGAGCGGGCGCCCTCATTCTTGATGCGCTCCAGCAACTCGTCTTCTTTGCCGTCCAGGCGGTTGATCTTGATGCCGGTCTGCTTGGTGAAGTTCTCGTACAAGGCCTCATCCGTCTGGTAGTGGCGGGCCGAGTAAATGTTCAGCACCTTGTCATCGGCGTGGGCGGCGCCCAGCGTGGCGGCCTGGGCGGCCAGTGCAATCAGGGTCAGGGAGGTCCAGCGGGTCAGTGAGCGTGCCATGCATCGTCCTTGCGTGTCGGTGTGGTCCATGAGGCCGCCCCGGCGTGTGGGCCGGAGCGACCGGGCGCAAGCGTACACGATAACAAGAACGATTATTGTTACCCCTGATGTAGATCAGGGCATTGCGGCACCGGCTGGGGCCGGGTGGTGATGAAAACGGTTGGCCCGGACAAAGGTGCCGAAGTCATTGAAGCGCACGCCCATTTCGCGCATCACCTGATGGGCGATGCCGGCGTTCCACTGGCGGATGTAGAAGGGCTCTTTCACGGCGAAGTGGTGGATGGCATGGGTGCTGCCAAAGTTGAAGCAAAACAGCTGCATCGGCCACAACCACCAGGGGTTGAGCACCTGGCATTGCTGCATCACGTTGCGGGCTTCCACGTCGCCGTAGTAGTGCATGTTGGAGCTGATGAAGTGCAGGCAGAAGGTGCGCAGCAGGCAGGGCAGGGCATAGACCACCCCGAAGATGTCCAGCCCGGCCATGAGCTGGGGCATCCACTGCGGCCAGTCGATGTCCACGCCCAGCAGCGGTGCGGCCCATTGCACGGCGTGCAACACCACCCACGAATGGAAGGCCAGGTAATACAGGTTGCCGATCGGCCAATAGGCACGGGCTTGCACCCGGCCCATGCGCAGGGCCTCGGCCTTCGAGGCTGGCTGCTGGGCCTTGATGTAGGCGCGCGTGGCCCCGATCATCTCGACGGGACGCAGGATGACGGCCAGCATGTTGTCGCCCGTCATCAGCAGGCGGCGCAGGCCCCAGCGCACGCCGTTGGTGATGCCGCGCTCTTCCAGATCCGACTTGGTGCCCGAGAACTTGTGGTGGTGCAGGTGCAGGTTGCGGCGCACAAAGGGGCTCACCGTGCTGGCGCGGGCCAGCCAGCCCAGCAGCAGCATCAGGTTGTTGGCCCAGGGCCGGTCGCGGAAGTACATGTGGTGGATGAGGTCGTGCTCCAGCTCGTGGATGAACGAGGCAAAGATGGCCGTGACCGGCACGCACACCCACCAGGGGATGACACCCTCGACATACAGCCAGCCGCTGCCGACCATGCCCAGCAGCGACGCCACCAGGATGGTGACGCCGATGGTGTTCTGATGGCGCAGCCAGGGGTGGCGCGCACGCAGCGCGATGCCCGCATCGAGCACCACCTTGCGGATGTGTTCGGCTTTCTGGGCATCGGTCATGCGCGCAGGCGCAGGCTTGCGGTTTTTGCTCATGGGTCTCCTCGGATCTGATGTCCGTCAACGATGGACGACAGATTACCGAGGCCGGCCCCCACCGCGTGAGGGGCAATCGGGCCGAATACTTGTCATTTTGGGCCAGGCTGGCGCAGGTGTCGGGCTCGCCAGTCGCGTGGCGAATCACCCGTCCACTTGGCGAAGGCGCGCGCAAAATTGGCCGGATCGGCGTATCCAACGGCCTCGGCCACCTGCGCGATGGGCAAGGCCGGGTTGCCCAGCAGCTTCATGGCGTCGCGCTGCCGCACCTGGTCCAGCAGGCGCTGGTACGAGGTGCCCTCGGCCTGCAGGCGTCGTTTCAGCGTGCGCTCCGACAGGTGCAAGGCCTGCGCCATGTCGGTCACTTCCGGGTAGCGCTGCTCACGGCACACCAGCAACGCCAGCACCTGGGTGGTGGTGCTGTGGTCTTGTGCCTGTCGGGCCAGCTCTTGCTCCAGGCGCTCGATGGCCAGTTGCACGCTGACCGGGTCGGCCGTGGCGATGGGCTCGTCGAGCATGCGGGCAGGAAACCGGATCTGGACGGGATCGCCCGGCTGGCCCTGCCCGAACCGAAAGGGTGGGATGCGTGTCTGGTAGCGCGCGTAGGCCAGCGGTTCGCTGTGGGGCACCCAGATTTCGCTGAGCCAGCCTTGTCGTTCGGGGTCGCTGTCCAGCACCTTGGCAAACAGGCTGCACAACTCCACGGCCACCAGGTCCATGATGAAGTGGCGACGGGGCCCGAAGGGAATGGTTTCCTGCAGCGCCACCACCACCTGATCGCCCTGCACCGACAGGCTGCTGCGAAACACCGGTACCCGCGCCTGGAAATACCGCTCTGCAAAAGCGATGGCTTCGCGCAGCGTGCCGCAGCTGATCAGGCCAAAGCCCACGAACCCGTGCTTGGTCACCTGGCTGCGCAACCCCAGCTCGTAGGCCAGCCCATGGTCGCCATCCAGGGTGATCGCCTTGTTCAGCAAAGTGGCGTACTGCCAGGCGTCGATCAGTCCCTTGGTGTCTTGCAGCTGCGTCAGGCTGAGCTGGCTGTCGGCCAGCAAGACCTCGGCGGCGTGTCCCCGCTCTTGCATCAGCTTGAGCAGTGACAGGCCGTACGTGGCTGGAATCTGCAGGCGCAGGGCCGAGCGGTGGGGCATGCGGTGTCGCGTGGGGGGGCAGGGGCAGGGCTACAGATTGTCGTCGGTTTGACCGATAACCGGACGAGAGTGCGTTTGCCCTCTGTACTACTTCGTCGTTGTGTGGCCCCGGGGGCCCTGGAGACATCATGTCGTCATTGCGAGTTTCTGTGCGTTTGTCCCTCAGTTTTGCCGCGCTTGGCTTGCTGCTGCTGATGGTGATGGGGTTGGCCATCCAGCGCATGGTGGTCATGCAGCAGGCGTCCACCGACTTGGCCGAGAACTGGTTGCCCAGCGTCGAGCTGGTCAACAAGATGAACACCTTGACCAGTGACTTCCGCATTTCGGAATTCCGTCATGTCGTCAGCACCACAGACGCCGACATGGCGCGCGCCGAGCAAGAAATGGCCGACATCGCCAAGCGCCTGGCCAGCGATGAGGCGCAATACGTCAAGCTCATCAGCAGCCCGCAGGAGCGGGCGCTGTACGACCAGTTTGCCAGCACCTGGAAGCGCTACATGGACCTGCACGAGCGCATGATCACCGCCTCCAGACAGAACCAGAATGAAGAGGCCCGCGCCTTGCTGGATGGTGAGTCGCGCACGGCGTTTCTGGCGGCCTCTGACACCCTGATGGCCTTGGTCACGCTCAATCATGAGGGGGGTGATGCGGCTGGCCAGCACGCCCATGCGGCCTACCAGTCGGCACTGTGGGTGATGGGCGTGGCCGGCGTGGCGGCCCTGGTGCTGGCCCTGGTGCTGTCGGTCGGCTTGACCCGCTCCATCACCGCGCCCTTGCGTGAAGCCGTGACCCTGGCCGAGCAAGTGGCCGCAGGTGACTTGAGCGTGCGCCTGGATGCGCGCCGTGGCGATGAGTTCGGCGACCTCTTGCGGGCCATGAGCCGCATGGCCGGCAGCCTGTCCGAGCTGGTGAGCAAGGTGCGCAGCAGCAGCGATTCCATCGCCACGGGCGCCTCGCAGATCGCCAGCGGCAATGCCGATCTCAGCCAGCGCACCGAAGAGCAGGCCTCGGCCTTGCAGCAAACCGCCTCCACCATGGAAGAGCTGGGCTCGACCGTGCGCCTCAATGCCGAGAACGCCCAGCACGCCGACCAACTGGCCAAGAATGCCTCCGACGTGGCCTCTCTGGGCGGCGAGGTGGTGGCCCAGGTGGTGGGCACCATGAAGGACATCCACGAGTCCAGCCGCAAGATCGCCGACATCATCGCCGTCATCGACGGCATTGCCTTCCAGACCAACATCCTGGCCTTGAACGCCGCGGTGGAGGCCGCGCGCGCGGGCGAACAAGGGCGCGGTTTTGCCGTGGTGGCCGGCGAGGTGCGCACCCTGGCACAACGCAGCGCCGAGGCGGCCAAAGAGATCAAGGCCCTGATCACCGCGAGCGTCGAGCGGGTGGAGGCGGGCACCGCCCTGGCCGACCGCGCGGGCAGCACCATGGACGACGTCGTGGGCGCCATCCGCCGCGTCACCGACATCATGGGCGAGATCGCCTCATCGAGCGCCGAGCAAAGCTCTGGCGTATCGCAGGTGGGCGATGCCGTCTCGCAGATGGACCAGGTCACCCAGCAAAACGCCGCCCTGGTGGAAGAAAGCGCGGCGGCCGCGGCCAGCCTGCGCAATCAGGCCCAGGCCCTGGTGGGCGCCGTCAGCGTGTTCAAGACCACCTGAGCAGCATCCAGGCCAGCGCCGGTGCGAGCAGCACCAGCGCGATGCCTGAGAAGATCATCGTCAGGCTGGAGACGGCGCCTTCCTGGGCGCCGATCTGCCAGGCCTTGGCCGTGCCCACCCCATGGGTGGCCGCGCCAAAAGCCGAGCCCACGGCCACGCTGTGTCGCACCTTCAGCCACAGCAGCCAGCCCTGACCCACCAGCATCCCGAACACGCCCGTCACCAGCACGCACATCACGGCCAGTTCGGGCTCGACGCCCAGCGTGGTGGCCACCGGCATGGCAAACGGTGAGGACACCGATCGAGGCAGGATGCTGCGCATCACCTCGTCGGGCAGGCTCAGCACCCAGGCCAGCCCCCATGAGCTGCCCACCCCCAAGACCACGCCGGTCAGCACCCCCGCCGCCAGCGTGATGGGGTAGCGCCTGATCAAGCCACGCTGCTGGTAGATCGGGAAGGCGAAAGCCACCGTGGCCGGCCCCAGCATCCACGTGAGCCACCGCGTGTGCAGCGCATACACCTCATATGGTGTGGAGGTGAGCAGCAGCGCCGCAATCAGCACCGTGGGTGTCAGGATGATGGGCGACAGCCACAGGCGCGGAACGCGCTGATGCAGGCGGCGGGCGCCATAAAACAGCAACAGCGTCAGGGCCAGCCAGCCCAGCGCCTGGGCCTGCACCAGTGCCGACGTTTCCAGGCTCATGGGGTGGGCCTTTCGGTGCTGGCGGCACCTCGGGCCCGGTGAGGCAGGCCATCTTCCCAACGCGTCACGCGCTCCACCACCCAGCCCACGCCCCCCATCACGAACAGGGTGCCCAGGCCCACGGCCAGGGCCAGCTTCAGCCCCAGCCAGCCAAACAGCTCTTCGTGGCGAACCAGCGCCATCAGTGGCGGAATGAAAAACAGCAACATGTCGCCCAGCAACCAGCGCGCACCTCGCTCGATGTGGCGCGTGGGCAGCCAGCCCAGCAAGAGCACCGTGGTCAAGGCCAGCAGGCCCACCACACTGCTGGGCACGGGCCAGCCAAAGCGCCGCACCAGCACATCGGCGGCCGCCCACAGCCCCACAAAACCCAGCACCTGCACCAGCCATTGGGCGCGTTGTGCCCAGCGTTGGCGGTCGGTCAGGGGTTCAGATACAGATGACATCAGGCGGGCATGAACAAACTCAGGCCGACATCATGCCGCAAGCCGGCTCAGCCCCCGCATTCAGGCGCTTTGCTGCAGCCCCGTGTCATCGGCAGGCTGCCCGAACCTGGTGATGCCCAGCGCCTGCTCGCTGTACTGCCACAGCTGGGCTGCCAGGGCACGGTTGCGACTGGCCGGGCTGCTGTAGTCCAGCTTGCCACGCGCCCAATAGCCACCACTCTCGCGCAGGCCGGGCGCCGTGACCAACTGGATCTGCGTGCGGGCCCCCGCCGCCTCCGAGATCAGGCCAGGCCGGATCAGGGTGTTGAACAGGCTGGGCGTGTCGCGCCAGATCTCGGTGTTCACCGGGCCGGGGTGGAAGGCGTTGACCTTCACCGAGGTGCCTCCCACTCGGCGCGCCAGTTCGCGCACGAACAGCAGGTTGGCCAGCTTGGAGCGCCCATAGGCCCTGAACGGCACCAGCATCAGCAGTGATCGCGTCGACGGGCTGCGCAGGCTGTCGAAGTCGAAGCCTCCGCCCATCCAGTGCGCCACCGAGCTCGTCACCACCACGCGGGCATCAGGCGCGGCCAGCACCAGCGGCAACAGGTGGTGCGTCAACAAGAAATGGCCCAGGTGCGTGGTGGCGAACATGAACTCGTAGCCCGCCGAATTGCAGCGCAACTGCGGCGTGAACAGGCCCGCGTTCAGCACCAGCGCGTCCAGTTGCGTCCAGCGCGCCTGCACGGCCTGAGCCAGGGCCACCACCTGCCCAAACTCAGACAGGTCGCAGGCGATGAAATCCACCTGGGCCCCCGGCGTGTCGCGCCGCAGCTGAGCGACCAGCGCCAGCCCCTTGCGCGCGTCACGCGCCGCGATCAGCACCTCATAGCCTTGGGCCACCAGGGCCTTCACGGTTTCTTTGCCAATGCCGGCACTGCCGCCGGTGACCAAGGCTGTCTTGCGTTGCATGCGGTGCTCCGTGATGAAGATCAAGCACTGTAAGGCTTGCGTGCCGGGGGTTCAATGGTTGAAAGCGCCAAGCCCTTCGGAGCATCACCAACATCTGCTGAGTCGGCAGCAAATGTCTGCAATCACATGCACAAAATCAATAGTGACTGTGATTGCATACTTGATGTGTGATGGGTTACACAATAAAATGTCTGTAATAGCGGTCCTTAAATTGTTTGAGACTGAGATTGCAGCCATGAAGCGCAACGAACACCCCCTGATGACCCCAGAGCGCCTGAACGAGGCCCGCCAGCTCGGTGAGAAGCTGGCACGCCTGCGAATGGCCCGACGGATTCGGCAAGTGGACGCCGCCACCCGGGCGGGGCTTTCCCGCTCCACGGCCGTGTTGCTTGAAAAGGGAGACCTCGGCCGCACCCAGGCTCAAATCCTGAGGTACCTGGAGGCGATTGCGCCTGGCGTGAGCCTTTTGTCGCTGCTGAAGGAAGACGACCCGTCTCTGCAAGCCCTGTCTGTGCGTGAGGCTACCCAGCGTGTCCGCACCTTGACCAAGGCCGAACTGGACCGTCTGGACTTCTGATGGCGCGCAAGAAATCAGAGGTCTACGTTTTCAGCCACATCGGTCAAGCCGACGGGCACCGGTTCGTGCCCTGCGGCATCCTGGGTCTGACGGAAACCGACGGTGCGAGCGTGCAAGACCGCGAGCTCGCCAGCGAGTTCGCCTACGGCACAGGCTACCTCGAGCGTCCGGAGTCCTTCGAGCTGGACCCGGTCAGCCTGGCTTTTGGAGACCGGCAGGGCATCAAAGGCAAGGTGCTTTTCCCGGTCAACGGATTGGGTGAATTCGGTGGCCTTCGCGACGCCGCCCCCGACGCCTGGGGACGCCGGGTCATCGAGGCGCGCCTGAAGGCGCCGGCCAACAGCCTGCTGGAGGTGCAGTACCTGCTACACGCCGGGGGCGACCGGGTGGGGGCACTGGACGTGCGGGAGGCACGCACGAGCCTCGATTCGCCATCTGCCAGCGACATGCACTCGCTGCAGTACGTGCTGCAGGCCGCGGAGGCGGTTGACCACGGCGCGCCCGTGCCGGCCAGCCTTGAGAGCTTCCTGGGCGCTGGGCCATCGGCTGGCGGTGCACGGCCCAAAGCCGCTGTTCGTGACGACGACGGCGCGCTCTGGCTGGCCAAGTTTCCCGCCAGGGGCGACACCTTCGACGTCGCGCGGGCCGAGACCTGCACCTTGGAGCTGGCCCGCCGCTGTGGCCTGACCGTGCCCGAGGTGCGCTACCTCGATGTGGGCGGCCGACCGGTCATGCTCATCCGGCGGTTTGATCGCTACTGGGCCCACGCGGGCGAGTCCTTGCCCGAAGGTGCGCTTCACGACACGCGGCCCGGCGGCGGTCGGGTGGAGGGGCGCCTCCCTTTTGTCAGCGGTCTCACGCTGGTGGCTTGCAGCGAGCTCGAATCGCCTGACAAGGCCTACGCCGATCTGGGGCGAGCCATCCGTCGATACGTCCATCCCATGGCGGTGCGGGCCAACACCGAAGAGCTTTTCGCGCGCATGGTGCTCAACATCTTCGTCTCCAACGACGACGACCACCTGCGCAATCACGGCTTCGTGCGCGACCCGCAACGGGGTGGGTGGGTGCTCAGCCCCCTGTACGACGTGGTGCCGAGGCCCGTCTTGGCCGGCGAGCGTCGGCTCCACCTGGGCGTGGGGGAGCACGGCAAGCTTGCCACCTTGGACAACGCCTTGAGCCACCATGCCGCCTTCGTGCCGCAGCGCCCGACGGCCGTGGGCATCATGCGCCGTGTCTGGGGCGAGGTGCGGCAATGGAAGACGTGCTTCGAAGAGCTCGGGGCCGACGGCCGGCTCATCGACCAGCTCACCCATGCATTCCGGGACATCAGCGAGATGGCCTCACCCGCGCTCGAAGCTGAAATCCGTGGCCGACGGCAACCAGGCTGAACATCAAGACCGGCTGTTTTGTAGAACGAAGCCCGAATTGTAGAAAGGCCTCGCGCACTGAAACAGCGGGCGAGGCCTATGGATACTGGTGGCGCTTCAGGGATTCGAACCCCGGACCTGCGGATTATGATTCTTGTACTTTCCCCTTGTGAGTCAATGACTTAGCAGTGAATGGCGTCTCGCTTTGGGTGTGTCTCGTAACGTTCGTTCCCTAGCAGGAGTCGGGGAACACTGTCACTTTGTAGATTGGTTGCACATTCGGTGGCACGTGTATCCTTGGGCGCCAGAAAGGGTTAGGTACATGGCAACGCGGTCGAAGAAGGGTCAAGGCTCCAAGTCGAGCAAGGCATCCGAGAGGCTTGATGCTCTCGCGGAGGAAGCCATGTTCATGGATCGGCTGACGGAAGAAAGCCGCGCGGCTGAGCCTGTTCAACCAGGCCGGTTCAACGAAAAGCCAGAGGAAGAACTGGGCGCACGCATCCAGGCAGCGCGGGAGGATAAGCGATTGACCCAGGGGGAGCTTGCAGACCTGACAAAGGGGCTTGATCCCGAGAACAAAGGGATATCCAGGGCCGTTGTGTCTCTGTACGAGGCCGGGACGAATCGCCCCTCACCGAGGGAGCTTCGCCTGTTGTGCGAGGCGCTGCGCGTAACACCTAACTTCCTGATCTACGGTGATGAGCAGCCATTTCACCCGTTGAATGATGAAAAGCGCACAGGGGGCCGTGCACGTAGCGACGCTGAAGGCTATGCGTGGATGGCCTATGTGTTCGGGACGCTTCACCACAACCACTTCGCATCTTTGATGGCGATTGCCCTAGATCTTCAGCGCGGCTGGAACAAAAAGTTTGACCATGGTCTGCAAGATGAGGCAAACCAAAGGCTCTTGGATGTAGCCGATGAACTGAGGGAACGCCTCCAAAAGCGCAAATCGTCGAAGTAGTCTTTGCAATTTCTCGTTGCATGGCTTGCAACGAAGAATTTCAGGATGTACAGTTCGCCCTGTGGTGCAACGGATCGTTGCACCGACTGCAACGAAAGGGCTGAACATGTCACGCATCAACTTTGACGATCTTCCGATCACATCGGACCAGGCGCGCGCTGCGCGCAACTATTTTGGTTGGCCCCAGGCCAAGGCCGCTGAAGAAAGCGGCTTGCCGCTTCACAAGATCAAGCGGTTTGAGGCCGGGAACTTCATCCCGGACACCGACTTCCTGAACGACCTGCGCGCTTTCTTCGAGCGCAGCGGGTACAAGTTCGAAGACTCTCCCGAACCCGGTGCCAAGGCCAAGAAGGCGGGACTCGTGTTCCCTCAAGGGGTGGTTTCTGATCCTGATGAGGATCAGGCGGGTGTCGCTGGCAAACCGTCGAAAGCCACGGTGCATCACATGCGCATTTCGCTCCCTGAGCCTGAAATGGGCCATGTGCTGGACCTCATCGAGCTGAACGAAGAAAAGGCCTTGGACTTGCTCAATCAGCCGTTGAGCAAAGGGCTCTGGGAAGGCTTCAGCGACAAGAGCGAGGCTCAGCACGGCGAAGTGCTCAAGCTCTTGGCAGCCAACGGGTTGTTGTTTGCCAGGCTCTTCGGCCGAGATGTGGGCGGCAAGCCTGCCAAGGAAGTCGTCGATGGCAGCCAGAACCCGCGCACGCAGGCGGACTTGCTGCATCGTGGCCAGGCGGACGTGTACCTCGCTGCTGGTGGTGATTTGCAGGCCCGGGACCGCCTCAAGGCGCGCAAGCCTGCTCAGAGCCTCATGTCCGCCATCTTTGGCTGAGTGCTTGCCAAAGCGCGCCTCGTGAGAGTGCGCGCACAGGCCATGTGCAAACAGATCGAAGCCAAAAGCCCGCTGCAACCGGGCCGGCCTTCCATTGAAGGGAAACAACCATGCCTTGCATCACAAGCAGCGCTGCCGCATGGGCCGCGCCATTGCTGGATCTCGTTGACGAAACCAGCGCCAAGAAAACCCACAAGCTCCCGCCTCAGGTCTGCGTCTTGTGGCTGCCAGATTACGGCGGGTATCTCAAGTCTGTTGACCTGAGCGCCGCCAAGTTCAAGTTGAGCCCATCGCCAGAGTGCGCCATGCGCTTGAACGATGAAATGGCCGAGGCCGTGGGCCAAGACCTCATCGACGTGACCGGCGTGCGTGTGCACCTGCGTCCCTACCGTGAACTTCACTGAGGGTGCGCCATGTCGATCGATTCCATCAAGACCTTCTCCATGCAACCGGTCGCCCTGGCTCAAAGGGCTGCCGCGTATGACCTGGCAGACGATGAAGTGAGGGCCGCGGCCGAACGTGCAGCCGCTTCCGTCCGTCGCCTGGCGGCCTCATCCTGGCTTCAGATCGGCCCGCGCGATGAACTGGTGCTCAAGACCTTGCACCGCATGGCGCAGGGCTACGGCGTCCGCCATCCCAACAAGGCAGGGGCGCAGCAATGGTTCAACCGGATGACCGATCCTGCCTGGTGGCGCCGTGCGCTTCGGTCCCGATTCCGTGACGTTGAACTGCACCAGATCCGCAAAGGGGCTGTGCATCGCCAGGCGGGCCGGTATGTCTCAGACAAGGCCATGCGCCGCTTTGAGCGCAACAAGACTTACATGGCGGGCCTGCTGTCATCCCTTGATCTGGTCAACCAAACCACGGGCGAGGTTCTGCCGCTGCAAGACGTGGTGGACGCCAGCTTGGCCAACCCCAGCAACCGGCGCAAAGCGATGATGGCCCGCATCAAAGGCATTGAGGCCACCGCCAATACCCGTGGCCATGAGGCGCTGTTTCTGACCATCACTTGCCCCAGCCGCATGCATCCCCGTCACTTCAGCACGGGTGCAGCGAATGAGGCCTATGAAGGCACCAGTCCCAGGCAAGCCCAGGCCTACATGGGGCGCTTGTGGAACAAGGCCATGCGCGTACTGGCTCATCAGGGCATCACGCCTTACGGCTTGCGTGTGGTTGAGCCTCACCACGATGCATGCCCTCATTGGCACGTCCTGGCCTTCCTGCCTGCACAGCAGGTCGAAACCTTCACCAGCGTGATGCGTGCCTATGCCTTGGCCGACAGCCCCAATGAGCCAGGCGCACAAGAGCGCCGCTTCACAGTCGAACGCATCGACCCCGAGAAGGGCAGCGCCGTGGGTTATGTCGCCAAGTACGTGTCCAAGAGCATCGACGGCGAGGGCGTGGGCCAAGACGACGAAAGCGGCATGGCGGGCAAAGATGCCTCACGCCGCATCGTCGCGTGGGCGCGCACCTGGGGCGTTCGGCAGTTTCAGTTCTTCGGCGTCCCCTCCATCACCCCCACCCGTGAGCTCTATCGGCTGGATGCTGAGTGCTTGCCATCAGCAGGGCTGAAGGCAGCACATGAGGCCACCAAGGCCAATGACTACGCCGCGTGGCTGCAAGCCTGCCAGGTGCACGGCTTGCGCTTCCGCGTGGCCTACAGCGAGCGCCCCAGCGGCCGGTATGCCGATGAAATCACGCGCTCCATCACCGGCCTGAAGGTTCAAGGCGAAGACCTGGCGGGCGTGCTGGAGTTGGTGACCCGACAAGACGCCTGGCGCATCGCACCGCGCAAGCAAGAGCGCACGCATGGCGATGCTGCAGCGCCGGTCCTCTCCCACCCTTGGACTCGATTCAATAACTCCGCAAGCATTGATTTCAAAGGGATTTTTACGGGCCCGGAGGATGGCCAACAGACACGGGCCGAGCGACTGGCCAAACCGGTGCACCACGACACCAAAACACGGGCCTGGATGGCCTCGGCGCAAGCCCTGGAGGCCGCTGGATACGGGGCTTCTGCTGCCGAGTTGAGGCAGCGCGCCTGGCTCCGCATGGATGCCTTGGCCATGAAGGGGAGGGCAGCATGAGCCTGTTGCATCGATTGCCCAAGAACATGCCGCCACTGGATGTGGTGCTGCATGACATCTTCAGCCCCAAGCCTGCCGCACTGGCTGCCGCCTTGGGGGTTGACGAACGCACCGTGCGCCGCTGGATTGCCGCCAATGAGGCGCCCCGGCCGGTGATGTTGGCCTTGTTCTGGCTGACCCGATGGGGCATGCAGTGGACAGATGCAGACCTCTACAACGAGGCGCAACTGCACTTCGCCATGAACCGCTGCCAGGCGCAGACCATCCGGGAACTGAGGACGCAGCTCGCACGCATGGGGCGAATCGGTAGCTTTGGCGCAGCCAATGACCCTGCCGAGGCCGTTGTCCTGCCGTTGCCTGCTGGCACTCATCCCGTGCGCATGTGCCTCAAGAAGCGCCAGACGGTGCCCGATGCGCATGGCCGCAACCGGCGTGCAGCCGGTTCGGGTGAGGTCGGTTTGATCCGCGAGCGGGTCTGCAAGCGGCCCACCAGCTACCACCACTTTGTCCAACGCAAAAGGAGCGCAGCATGAAACGCGGAGCATGGAAGAAGGACACCACCAGGGTGCCCAAGTTGCAGACCTCGGGCGGCTTTCGCTTGATCAGTGTCTTCACCTCGAAACACAACGCGTTGCGCATTCAGGCCTACGCCAAGCGGCTGCAGCAGCAGGCCCGATGTCGGCCGGATAACCGGCGCTTTCGCTTGCGCATGCGGGTGCTGGCCATCCACAAAAACAAAAGCCCCGCATCACCGGTTGCAACGTGATGCGGGGCGGGCGAAGGGAATCACCAGGCGCAAGCATAGCGATTCCCCGGCGCCGTGCAAGAACAGGGGCCCGGTCCTTCAGGGGGGACTGGATCGGGCGGGCTCCACCAAGACGCGCAACAGAACATGTCTGATCTCTTTTTGACCGCCGAGGAACTGACCGAGCTGACCGGTTTCAAGACCTCGGCCGGCCACGCCAAGTGGCTGGAGAAAAACCGCTGGCGCTATGTGCTCACCCGAAGCATGCAACCACGGGTGAGCCGTGAGTATTTCCTTGATCGAATGGGGTTGCCCAGGGGGAAAACCGGTTCAACCGACCAGTTGCACCAGTTTGCCCAGGTGGTCGAACCGGATTTTTCAGCCCTTGACCGGATGTGATCATGGGCCGCACACGAACCACCCACCGCGACTTGCCCAAGGGGATGACCAAGAAGGGGCGGTACTACTACCACGTCACCACCACGACGCCACGCAAGTGGACCTCCCTGGGTGCTGACCGGGCCTTGGCGCTGTTGGCCTGGGCCAGGCTGGAGGGAGACAAGATCGACCCCACGGTGAAAACCTTTGAGGCGGTGGCCCTACGCTATGAGCGTGAGGTGATCCCCACCAAGGCGCCCCGCACCCAGAAGGACAACCTCAAGGAACTGGACCGGCTGCGCGCGGTGTTCAACCGGGTTCAGATCGACCACATCAAGCCGCACCACGTACGAACGTACATGGACAAGCGTGGGCAAGCCGCCAAAGCTCGGGCCAACCGAGAAAAGGCGCTGTTGAGCCACTTGTTCAACCGGGCGCGTGAGTGGGGTTACACCGATGCTCCAAACCCCTGCATGGGCGTCAAGGCTTTCAGGGAGAACGGCCGGGACCGGTACGTGACGGATTCCGAATACAAGGCTGTGTGGGCCAAGGCCCACCCCACCTTGCAAGACGCGATGGATCTGGCCTTGCTGACTGGCCAGCGGCCCGCCGACGTGTTGAAGATCAAGCGGGCCGACATCCACGATGGGGCACTGTGGATCGTGCAGAACAAGACCGGCGCCAAGCGCGCGATTGAGGTGGTGGGGGAACTGGCCGAGTTGATCCAGCGGATCAACGCCCGTCCACGGGAGCGCTACAGCGCCTTCCTGATCCAAGACGATGACGGGCGCCCCTTGCGCGCCGATGGTCTGCGCTCGCGGTTCACCAAGGCCCGTGATGCGGCCGGGGTGTCATTCCAGTTCCGCGACATCCGGGCCAAGGCTGCCACCGATGCGGGCGACTTGTCGCACTCCCAGGTGTTGCTGGGGCATAAGCGGCGGGAGATGACTGAGCACTACGTGAGGCAGCGGGTGGGAATGCGGGTCAGGCCGCTTCGCTGATCATCTCGGGCCGACCTCTATCAGTTGGGTGATTGATTGGCACTGGCCCGTTCTGCTTTACGAAGCTCGTAAGCGGCGCGGTCTTCAAACACGGTCATGACCATCGCCAAGCCTTCACCAAAGTGCACAAGGAATCCCGCGCAGTTTGGGGGCTCAACAACCGCATATCGGTAGTGAAACTGGTCAGAGAGGTCAACGCCCGATCTGCTTAGGGTGGGTTGATTGTCGAGAATCCGTGTGTGTTCTAAAGGGAAGTTTGGCGATTGCCATTCCGCGTTCGTAAATGCTTTTGCACTGACCGCACAGCCTGCCGGTACAGACCTGCCTGTTACCTTGTAGTACAGAGCGTGCGCTAGCTTCGCGGCATACCTATTAGCTGCGTCTGCGAACTCGGCTGGCATTTCAACCGCATAGACTTCGCGGCCGTCTGGCGAAACTCTTGGAAGTCGTTGCTCGCTGAGTAGCTTGCGTGTTTGGTTGCGACTGAGGCCGCGCATTGCTTGAACCCACTCCGGGCGGCGGGCGTTCAGTTTTTTAAAGCACTCTTCCAGTTCTTTGCGGTCAGTATCTGAGGCGGCGTGGTTGACTCTAATGCGCACGAGCATTCCCAGCACGAGCTCATCAAGCGCGGATGCTCTGTTGCAGTCATGGCATGCGGGGAACTCGTAACCTTCGGGCCACTGCCTGTTGCGAAAGAGGTGCCTGGCGGGTATGTGATCTATTTCAATGGCGGGTGTCGTCCCGCCACAAAAACAGCAGTAGGGATGCTCGGCAAAGAACCGTTGCCGCCGTGCTCGTTGACTTCCCATGTTTCGCGTCCTCTTTGCCCTTGGGTTGCGGGATAGATGCTCAGCGTGGTGGGTGCGGCCCTGGCCGCGCCCGGATGTCGGCGGCCGTGGCCTCGATGTGTCAAACCCGGGGCGGTGGCGGTCCTGGCCAGCATGTTCGCGGCGGCTGCCTGGCGTGCCGCTACAACTCACCCCGCGCCATCAAGACCGGCTGTTTTGTAGAACGAAGCCCGAATTGTAGAAAGGCCTCGCGCACTGAAAACAGCGGGCGAGGCCTATGGATACTGGTGGCGCTTCAGGGATTCGAACCCCGGACCTGCGGATTATGATTCCGTCGCTCTAACCGGCTGAGCTAAAGCGCCATCAAGACCAAGATCATACAACGAATTTCCGGGCTTTGGCAAGCAGGGCGCCTGGGCTGTGGCGTGCATGCACGACCCTTGAAATCTTCTGGGCTGCCCCCAGATGGACTGCACCGTTTCTTCTTTGAACCGTCAACACAAGAACAGCCATGGACAAGACCACCCATTCCTTCCAGGCCGAGGTCAAGCAGCTGCTGCACCTGGTCACCCACTCGCTGTACTCCAACAAAGAGATCTTCCTGCGCGAGCTGATCTCCAACGCCTCAGACGCCTGCGACAAGCTGCGCTTCGAGGCGCTGGACAACAGCGGCCTGTACGAAGACGCGCCCAACCTCGAGGTGCGCATCCTCATCGACAAGGCCGCCCGCACGCTCACCATCCGCGACAACGGCATTGGCATGAGCGCGCAAGAGGCCATCGACCACCTGGGCACCATCGCCAAGTCGGGCACCAAGGAATTCATGGGACGCCTGTCGGGCGATCAGGCCCGCGATGCCCAGCTGATCGGGCAGTTTGGTGTGGGCTTCTACAGCGGCTACATCGTGGCCGACAAGATCACGGTCGAATCCCGCCGTGCGGGCTTGGGCGCCGACGAAGGCGTGCGCTGGACCAGCGAAGGCACCGGCGACTTTGAGGTGGAGGCCATCAGCAAGCCCACCCGGGGCACCGACATCATCCTGCACCTGCGCGAAGGCGAAGACGATTTCCTGGCCCGCTGGAAGCTGCGCGGCATCATCGCCAAGTACTCCGACCACATCTCGCTGCCCATCCTCATGCAGAAGGAAGAATGGAGCCAGGAGAAGGGTGAGTACGAGCTCAAAGACGAGTGGGAAACCGTCAACCAGGCCGCCGCCCTGTGGACGCGCAGCAAGAGCGACATCACCGAAGAGCAGTACCACGAGTTCTACAAGCAGATCAGCCACGACCACGAGGCGCCTCTGGCCCACACCCACAACCGGGTCGAAGGCCGCAGCGAGTACACCCAGCTGCTCTACATCCCCAAGAACGCGCCCTACGACCTCTGGAACCGCGACAAGAAGGGCGGCCTGAAGTTGTATGTGAAGCGCGTCTTCATCATGGACGACGCCGAGGCCCTGCTGCCCAACTACCTGCGCTTCGTGAAGGGCGTGGTCGATTCGGCCGACTTGCCGCTGAACGTCAGCCGCGAGATCCTGCAGGAAAGCCGTGATGTGAAGGCCATCCGCGAGGGCTGCACCAAGCGCGTGTTGTCCATGCTGGAAGACCTGGCCAACCACGAAGACCAGGTCAAGCGCGAACAGTACGCCGCCTTCTGGAAAGAGTTCGGTGCCGTGCTGAAAGAGGGCGTGGGCGAAGACTTTGCCAACCGCGAGCGCCTGAGCAAGCTGCTGCGCTTTGCGTCCACGCACGACGAATCCGGCGAGCCCAGCGTGTCGCTGGCCGATTACGTGGCCCGCATGAAGGAGGGCCAAGAGGCCATCTACGTGATCACGGCCGACAGCCTGGCCGCCGCCAAGAACAGCCCGCAGCTGGAGCTCTTCAAGAAGAAGGGCATCGAGGTGCTGCTGCTGACCGACCGCGTGGACGAATGGCTGCTCTCGCATCTGCACGACTTCGATGGCAAGCCGCTGCAAAACGTCACCAAGGGCGCGGTCGATCTGGGCCAGCTGCAGGACGAAGAAGAAAAGAAGAAAGCCGAAGAAGCCGCGACCACCTTCAAGCCGGTGCTGGAGCGCCTGAAGACCGCGCTGGGCGAGCGCGCCAAGGACGTGCGTGTGACCACCCGTCTGGTGGATTCACCCGCCTGCCTGGTGACCGAGTCGGGCGACATGAGCGCCCACCTGGCGCGCCTGCTCAAGCAGGCCGGCCAGTCTGCGCCCGAGGTCCAGCCCATCCTGGAGGTCAACCCCGAGCATGCCCTGGTGAAGAAGCTGGAAGCCAGCGAGCACTTTGACGAACTGGCCCACATCCTGTTCGACCAGGCGCTGTTGGCCGAAGGCGGGCAGCTGGACGATCCGGCCGCTTATGTGCGTCGTGTCAATGCCTTGCTGACGACCGCCGCCGTGTGACGTCTGTGATGTGGCCAGACCGGGGCACGGCGGGCTCAGGCCCGCTGTGGCTGTTGACGCGGATGACCGTATTCGTCCAGGTCGTTGAGGTCGGCCAGCGGGGTGGGGCCTGAGTCCCCACGCTGATCAAAGGCAAAGAAAGAGTCGGTGGCAAAGCCCGATTCGGCCCATCGCGCCGCGCGCTCGGCGCGACGCTCCTTGAGCTTGCGCGCCAGTTGGTCGCCAGCGTCGTGCAGTGGGTCGGGTGCCTGATGGGCAGGCGCGCCAGCGCCAGGCTGGATCGCACCGGTGGACTGCCCCAACGCCCAGGTGGCCAGCAAGGCCTGGTGCGGCCACTGACCAGCCCGGCAGCGCAGGTAGCGGATGCGACAGGCGTCCAGCACCGCCTCTTTGAAACGCTGGCCGCTGTGAGGGCGCTGGCTGCCGCCTTGTTCAAAATCGATCGCCGAGATCACCGAGCCGTTCGGGTGGCACACCAGCAAGGACACGTGCAGCCCGGTCAGGCGCTCGTACCAGAGCTTGGCCTCTTCAGGCAGGTGGGGCTGACAAAACCGCAAGAGGCTGACCTTGGCCAGCACGATGTGCTGAGGCAGGGCCGCCTTGAGTTCGCGGTGCAGGGCGCGCTCTTGGGCATTGAACAGGGGGCGGGCGTGAAGGTTCCAGCGGGCAGGCCATTGCCGGCGGGCGCGCTGGTCCCGGCGGCCACGCCACCACCAGCCCCAAGCCACGCCCAGCAGCGCGGCGGCGGGCGGGAACACCCACCAAATGCCGTCCAGATCCATGTGACTTCATCCCTGTTACAAGCGGGGATGTTACATAACTTCACGTGAAGAAGACAGCGCCGTCTTGCGCCATCCCCCGCATGGGTGTGCGCGCTGGGTGTGGACTGAAGGGGCTGGCCTCAGGCGGACGCCACGAGCAAGCGCACCCAGTCCGACACGTGCATCGCCCGGTACTTCACCCGGTAGATCAGCTCGGCGGCGAGCGACTGCAGCGAGCTGTCCAGGTGGGTGCCCACCGTGTCGGGCGGCAGCTTCAGCCAGGCTTCGGCATCGGGGCCGTCGCGCTCTACCGTGGCACCCGCCTTGGTCGCGATGCGCAGCATCGGGGCGTTTTCGCTCAGGGCGTGGATCATCAGGTGGCTGGCGTGCTGGTTGCGCGCATGCATGATCGCGTGCTTGAACAGCAGCATGCCCAGGCCCTTGCCGCGCGCCGAAGGCAGCACCGACACGCCAAACTCCATGGCGCGGCCGCGCGACGAATCACCGTGCGGGCCTTTGCCGGGCATGGCCGCCAGGTGGGCCATGGCCACCAGGTGCAGCTTGCGGTTGAACACGCCAAACACCTCGTCGCGCTTGAAGTCGATCGAGGCCACGTACTTGGCCATCTGTTCGTGGCTCACCTGCGAGCCAAAGCGCAGGTACCGGTCCCGTTCATCCAGTTGAAGCAGGTGGTCCAGTATGCGGCGCCGGTGCCGGGCGTGCAGATCGCGGATGGGCACCCAGGCGTGCTCGGCCGGGTGGGGCAAGGAGCCCTTTGGCGACTTCAGTCCAAAGCGGTCCAGTGCAGGAGGGGGTGGGGGCTTGACGGTGGTCATCGCAGATCCCGTTCGGTCGCGGTTGTGTCGCGAAAGAATCCTTGGGGTAAACACTAATGTACGAGATCGGGGCCAGGCCCGCAAGCGCCAAGGGCATCAGCCTTTGACCTGTGTCGGCCATCATGCGCAATGCTGCACACTTCGTGCTCGGTGCATGGCCTGCTTGTGGCTGTCCTGGTGATGTGCTAGAGTGGCAGGCTTTCCCGAAATGGTTGCCGGGAAAGATGCATTCATGCAGTCGCGCCTTTTGCGAGGCCACCAGCGCGGCGGCTTGTCTTGTTCAACCATGTTGTTCAGACAAGCGGCTGACGAATCAGAAGTGGTGCCAATGAGGGCAGTCAACCAGTTTCATTCTTAGGAAATCTCATGAAGACCTTCAGCGCCAAGCCGGCCGAAGTGAAGCACGAGTGGTTTGTGATTGACGCCACCGACAAGGTGCTCGGACGTGTCGCCAGCGAAGTGGCACTCCGTCTGCGCGGCAAGCACAAGGCCATTTACACGCCTCACGTGGACACCGGTGATTTCATCATCATCGTCAACGCCGACAAGATCCGTGTCACGGGCACCAAGGCCAACGACAAGATCTACTATCGCCACTCTGGCTTTCCTGGCGGCATCTACGCGACCCGCTTCAAGGACATGCAGGCCAAGCACCCTGGCCGCGCCATCGAGAAGGCTGTCAAGGGCATGCTGCCCAAGGGCCCCCTGGGCTACGCCATGATCAAGAAGCTGAAGGTCTATGCAGGCGGTGAGCATCCGCACACTGCACAGCAGCCCAAGGCCCTGGAAATCTGAGGAGCGGTCACATGATCGGTAACTGGAACTACGGCACCGGCCGTCGCAAGTCCTCCGTGGCCCGTGTCTTCATCAAGAAGGGCACTGGCCAGATCATCGTCAACGGCAAGCCCGTCGATCAGTATTTCGGTCGTCAGACCTCGATCATGATCGTCAAGCAGCCCCTGATGCTGACCAACAACGGTGAAGCCTTTGACATCAAGGTCAACGTGCACGGTGGTGGTGAATCTGGTCAAGCTGGTGCTGTGCGCCACGGCCTGACCCGCGCCCTGATCGATTTCGACGCTGCCCTGAAGCCCGAACTGAGCCGCGCTGGTTACGTGACCCGCGACGCCCGCGAAGTCGAGCGTAAGAAGGTCGGTCTGCACGGCGCTCGTCGTCGTAAGCAGTTCAGCAAGCGCTGATCGATGCGCCCCAGGTTGGCCCCATGGCCGGCCTGCCCAACCCGCCCCTGGCAACCGCCCCGGGCGGGTTTGTCTTTCTGGCGCCATTTGTTTTCCTACAATGGCGCCTTCCGCAGATTGAAAGGACCGCTGGATGATCAAGGTCGGCATCGTTGGTGGCACCGGTTACACCGGGGTGGAGTTGTTGCGCCTGTTGTCGCAACATCCTCAGGTGGAGCTCAAGGCCATCACCTCTCGCAAAGAGGCTGGTCTGCCCGTGGCCGACATGTACCCCAGCCTGCGTGGTCATGTGAACCTGGCCTTCGTCACGCCGGATGACGCCAGGCTGACCGAATGCGATGTGGTGTTCTTTGCCACCCCGCATGGTGTGGCCATGGCCCAGGCGCGCGAGTTGCTGGATGCCGGCGTGAAGGTGATCGACCTGGCCGCCGACTTCCGCCTGAAGGACACGGCCGAGTTCGAGCAGTGGTACGGCATGGCCCACACCTGCCCGGACATCCTCGATGAGGCCGTCTACGGCCTGCCCGAGCTCAACCGCGATGCCATCCGGCGTGCCCGCGTCATCGGCAACCCGGGCTGCTACCCCACGTCGGTGCAGTTGGGTTATGCGCCTTTGCTGCGCCACAAGCTGATCGAGACCACCGGCCTGATCGCCAACTGCGCCTCGGGCATTTCGGGTGCCGGCCGCAAGGCCGAGGTGCACACCCTGCATGCCGAGGCCTCTGACAACTTCAAGGCCTACGGCGTCAAGGGCCACCGCCATGGCCCCGAGATCAACCAGCAGCTGCGCGCCATCGCCGGCGACGCCAGCGTGCACTGCCTGTTTGTGCCGCACCTGCTGCCCATCATCCGTGGCATCCACTCCACCTTGTACGCGCGCCTGAACAGCGCCGGTCAGGCCGCCGACCTGCAAAAGGTGTTTGAAGACACCTACCGCGGCGAACGTTTTGTGGATGTGTTGCCAGCGGGCAGCGCGCCCGAAACGCGCAGCGTGCGCGCCTCCAACACGGTGCGCATCGCCGTGCACCGCCCGCTGCCCGACACCGTCATGGTGCTGGTGGTGGAAGACAACCTCACCAAGGGCGCCTCAGGCCAGGCCGTGCAGTGCATGAACCTGATGTGTGGTCTTGACGAGCACCTCGGCCTGACCGGCGTGCCCGTGCTGCCCTGATGCGTTGGCGCCTGTTGCGCCGGCGGCTGTCGATCAGCTCGCCGCGGATGGCCGTTCGCAGCCACCTGCCCTGGCCGGTGCGCTGGGCGCTGGTGGCCATCGTGCTGGGCTTTTCGGGGGCCTTGGCCTTGTGGGCGTTCGAGGTGGGCCGAGGGCTGGCCGGTCTGGATGGCGGTGCCCGGCAGTTGGGCGAGCAGCTCGCAGCCACCCAGGCCCAGCTGGAGGCCGCCCGCCGAGACCGTGATCGCGCGCAGTCGATCGCCAACACCGCCGACAGCCTGCTGAAGACCGAACGCGTCACCCAGGCGCGGCTCATCGAGCAGGTCAAGGCCCTGGAGGCCGAAAACCAGGCGCTCAAGGACGATCTGGGATTTTTCGAGCGTTTGCTGCCATCGGCCTCGTCGGGCGTGGCCATCCGGGGCGTGCAATTCGAGCGGGTGGTGCCCGGGCAGTTGCGCTACCAGCTCTTGCTCATGCAGCCAGGCGGCCGGTCGGCGCCAGAGTTCAGCGGCGAGCTGCGCCTTCAGGCCACTGGCACACGCCAGGGGCAGCCATGGTCTGCCGAGGGGGCCGAGATGGTGTCTCAGCCGCTGCGCTTCAGGCAACATCGCCGGCTGGAGGGCGTCTTGTCCTATCCGGCAGACGTTCAGTTGCGCCAGGTGCAGGTGCGGGTGCTGGACGCCAGTGGCCATGCGCGGGCCACGCAGGTGGTGCGGCCGTGATCGACGGGATGAGTGTGGTTTCAGCCCCTTACATGCTGGTCCCCGAACGCCTCGCGTTTGGGCACAATCGAGGGTCTGCTGCGGCGTGATGCCGCCAAGGAGTGATGGATGTTTGGCTGGAAAAAAAGTCCGCCGCTGCGAACCCTGATCGGTGAAGGCACGGTGCTCAGCGGTGAAGTGCGCTTCACCGATGGTTTGCGCATCGACGGTGAGGTGCAGGGCAATGTGACCGCGGTGGGCGATGGCCGCACGCTGCTGGTCATCAGCGAGAAAGCCCGTATCCGTGGCAAGGTCAGGGCCGGTCATGTCATCATCAACGGCGCAGTGGAAGGTCCGGTGCGCGCTGAAGACCTGCTGGAGTTGCAGCCCAAGGCCCGCATCGTGGGTGATGTGCACTACGAGTCCCTGGAAATGCACCAGGGTGCCACGATCGACGGCGAATTGCGCCCCCTGAAGGCCGACGACAAACCCGCGCTCAAGCTGGCGGCCACCTCGGTGCCGGGCTCGGGGCCGGGCACGGGCGGCGTCGCAGGCAGCGGCAACACCTCAGGCAATGAGCGCGCAGCGTCCTGACCCACTGAATTCATTTGATCCCCCGGAGAGCACCATGAGCGCCCTTGCTGAAGCCACCCCCTCGTTCAACGAGGACATCCCCGCCCCCATCGTCTTCACCGACGCCGCCGCCGCCAAGGTGGCCGAGCTGGTGGCCGAAGAAGGCAACCCCGACCTGAAGCTGCGTGTGTTCGTGCAAGGTGGGGGCTGCTCGGGGTTCCAGTACGGTTTCACCTTCGATGAAATCCAGAACGAAGACGACACCCCGATGAGCAAGAACGGTGTCACGCTGCTGATCGACGCCATGAGCCTGCAGTACCTGATCGGTGCCGAGATCGACTACAAGGACGATCTGGAAGGCGCGCAGTTCGTGATCCGCAATCCCAACGCCACCACCACCTGTGGTTGTGGCTCGAGCTTTTCGGTCTGATTGGTCTTGTCGGTCTGATCGAACCAGGGCGGCGCTGGGCCCTCAGGCCGGATACAGCGCCCCCAGCACACGCGCGCCGCGTGCGCCGGTGACCCCGGCCACGTTGCCTGCCTGGGCGCTGAGGTGGCACCATGCCAGCCAGGCGAAGGCGGCCGCCTCCACCTGCATCACGTCCAGTCCGTGGGCGTCCGAGCGCCCCACGCGCACGCCGGGCAGTTGCTCGCCCAGGCGCCGCAACAGGTCGCCATTGAGCGCGCCCCCACCACACACCACCACTTCGACCGCGTCGGGTGCATGGTCATGGATGGCCAGCGCCGCTGACCGGGCCGTCAACTCGCACAGCGTGGCCTGAACGTCGCGCGCCATTTGCCCATCGCTGACAGGGCCATCGGTCAGGCCGTGTGGTCCCAGCCACTGATTGAGCCAGTCGGCGTTGAACAAATCGCGGCCGGTGCTTTTGGGGGGCGGCAGTTTGAAATAGGGCTCGCTCAGGGCATCGGCCAGCCAGTCTTCGCGCACATGGCCTGCCGCGCCCCACTCGCCATTGGCATCGAAGGCGTGGCCGGTTTGCCACTCGCACCACATGTCGAGCAGGCAGTTGCCGGGCCCGCAGTCAAAGCCCAGAGGGGGTAACCCGGGCCGCAGGATGCTCAGGTTGGCCATGCCCCCCACGTTCAGCACCACCACCGAGCGATCTTCACGCCCGAAGATGGCCTGGTGGAAGGCCGGCACCAGGGGGGCGCCCTGACCACCGGCGGCCACATCGCGGCTGCGGAAATCGGCCACCACGGCGATGCCTGTGTGTTCTGCCAGCGTGGCGGGGGCGTTGATCTGCCAGGTGTAGCCCAGGTCGGGCCGGTGTCGCACGGTCTGGCCGTGTGCGCCGATGGCACGGACGTCTGATGGCGACACCTGCGCAGCAGCGAGCAGGGCGTGCACCACCTCGGCATAGACCTCGGCCAGGCCCTGGGCGGCCACGGCGCTGCGGTGCAGTTCGTTGTCGCCCGGGGTGTTCAGGGCCAGCAACTCCTGGCGCAACTCATGGGGAAATGGGCGGTGGGCGTGCCCCAAGGTCATCCACTGCGGCGAGGGGCCCCGCAGCAGCACGCCGTCCACGCCGTCCAGCGAGGTGCCTGACATGAGCCCGATGTACAGGCCGTCATCGGCCCCGGACGTCGCGGCCAGGCTCATTCAAAACGAGGGGCGGTGCGCAGCCCGGCGGTCTGGCGGTCGTTGGCCGAATCCAGTCGCTGAGCGGTCACCAGTGCCGTTTGCCGGAACGTGGCCAGCGCCTGGGGCGACAGCTGCAAGGTTTCGGCGGCACGGGCAATCTTCATCGGGTCCACGTGCTTGCCAGCCACCTTGAACTCGAAGTGCAGGTGAGGGCCGGTGGCCCAGCCGGTGGCACCCACGGCGCCAATGCGCGTGCCCTGGTCGATCTTTTGGCCCCGGCGCACGTCGATGCGGCTCAGGTGTGCGTACACGGTCATGCGGTTGCCAGAGTGCTGCACCTGCACCACGTTGCCGTAGCCGTTTTGCCAGCCCGCAAAACTCACCGATCCATCGCCCACCGAACGCACCGGCGTGCCCGTGGGCGCGCCGTAGTCCACCCCTAGGTGTGCACGCCAGGTTTTGTGGATCGGGTGGAAGCGCATGGCGAAACCGGAGGTCACACGCGAGAACGCCAGGGGGGACGCCAGGAACGCGCGGGTCTTGCTGGTGCCCGTCAGGTCGAAGTAGGCGCCCTTGCGGCCGGCCTCCTGGAACCACACGGCGTCATGCACCTTGCCCTGGTTGATGAACCGAGCCGCCAGCACCCGCCCGGCGCTGCCCGACCAGGTCACCGGCTCGCCGTCGGCCAGGTAGGACTCATACAGCACGCTGAAGGCATCGCCCACCCGCAGTTCGCGGCGGAAGTCGATGTCGGTGCCGAAGATTTCGGCCACCTGGTTGGTGACGCCATCGGGCACGCCCGCCGCATCGGCGGCGGCAAACAGCGACGACCGGATGGTGCCCGACGCCGTGCGCTCGATGGTTTGCAGCGGCACCAGTTCGCGTTGGGCTTCGTAGCGCACCCCTTGGGCGTCGTCGATGCGCTCCACCGTGATGCGCACGAAGTGGGTGTCGAAGTCGCTGGTGCTGTCCGCAGGGCCACGAACCACCAGGCGCTTGAGTTGGCCATCTTGCGCCTCGGCCGTCACCGACTTGCCGGTGCGGCCTTGGAGCAGGGTGCCGGCCACCGGGTCGTTGCGGATGAACTGCGCCGCCGTGGGGTCGTCAACGCCCAGGCGCTGCAAGACGGTGTCCACCGTGTCGCTGTGGCGTGTGACGTCGGTGCGGTGCAGCAGCAACCCGGTGTCGTCCAGGGCCTTGAGTTGATCGGGCAGCCAGGGCGATTCGATCGGGGTGCTCAGGGCCGTGATGGGGGGCAGGGTGGGTGAAGACGCCAGGGGCGCCACACCGAAGGCGGTAACGGCGGATCCGCCCAACAACACAAGGACGGCGGCACTGAGGCGGTGAGGGTGGCGGTGGGTGGCTTGCTGCAGGGTCAGCAGCGCTCGGAACAACTTGGAATCGGTCAAAACATGCACCCCATCAACACCGGAGGCGGCGGTCTGTGCGCCAGCGCCCCTTAAAATCTGCAACCCACTCGCACGCAAAATCAATGCCTGCGCGAGCCCAATCGGTCAAGTATATAGCGACCACCCCCTACTGGGGGTGATTGATTGTCACAGACGGGTCACCCATGTTGCCATCCGAAAAAGCCCCTGAAGTCCAGCCTCAACACCCCATCACCGACCGGGTCCAGGAGGCCCTGGCCATCACCCGGCGCGGCGTGGAAGAGTTGCTGCCCGAGGCCGAGTGGGTGCGCAAGCTGGCCCGATCTGAAGCCACCGGCACGCCGCTGCGCATCAAGCTGGGCCTGGACCCCACCGCCCCCGACATCCACCTGGGGCACACCGTGGTGCTCAACAAGCTGCGCCACCTCCAGGATATCGGCCACCAGGTCATCTTCTTGATCGGCGACTTCACCTCGCTGATCGGTGACCCGTCAGGCCGCAACACCACCCGCCCACCGCTGACGCCCGAGCAGGTCAAGGCCAATGCCGAGACCTACTACAAGCAGGCCAGCCTGGTGCTCAACCCCGACAAAACCGAGATCCGCTACAACAGCGAGTGGTGTGACGCCTTGGGCGCGCGCGGCATGATCCAACTGGCCAGCCGCTACACCGTGGCCCGGATGATGGAGCGCAACGACTTTCATGATCGTTTTCATGCGGGCACGTCCATCAGCGTGCACGAGTTTTTGTATCCGCTGATGCAGGGCTATGACTCGGTGGCGCTCAAGTCTGACCTGGAGCTGGGCGGCACCGACCAGAAGTTCAACCTGCTGATGGGGCGCCACCTGCAGGCCGAGTACGGGCAGGAGCCGCAATGCATCCTGACCATGCCGCTGCTGGTGGGCCTGGACGGCGTGGACAAGATGAGCAAGTCCAAGAACAACTACGTGGGCATCAGTGAAGCGCCCAACCAGATGTTCGGCAAGCTCATGAGCATCAGTGACGACCTGATGTGGCAGTACTTCACCCTGCTGAGCTTCAAGGCCATGGCCGAGATCGAGGCGCTGAAGGCTGAGTGCACCTCGGGGCGTAACCCGCGCGATGCCAAGGTGATGCTGGCGCAAGAGATCGTGGCGCGTTTCCACGGGGCGGGTGCAGCCGTGTCGGCGCTGGATGATTTCAACAACCGGGCCCGGGGCGGCGTGCCAGACGACATCCCCGAGGTGGCCCTGAGCCTGCCGGCCGACGGCGCCGGGCTGGGCGTGGCCGCGCTGCTGCGTCAGGCCGGGCTGGCGCCTTCGGCCAGCGAGGCCAACCGCCTGATCGAGCAGGGTGGCGTGAAGATCGCGGGCGACGCGGTCAGCGACAAGTCGCTGAAACTGGGCGCCGGGGTGTATGTGGTGCAGGTGGGCAAGCGCAAGTTTGCGAAGGTGACGCTGTCAGGGGCGCAGGGCTGAACAGCCTGCGGGTGATCCCGGATGCGGGGTGCTTGTGCTTTCACTTAACGTCCCACCATTCAATCAACCAGTGGAGTACTGCACCATGAAACATTTCACCGCTACTGTGGTCGCCGCTGCCGCCTTGGTGGCCGCCGGTTCGGCCAGCGCCGCGCTGGTCACGATCAATGCCAATGATGGCTTGATCGACGGCGCTGGCACGCTCACCTTCAGCGAAAATCTGCGCAACGCCCTGAACGTGGGTGCCGTCACGGCAGAGGCCTTTGGTGACGCCACCTCGGCCATCACCGGCGCGCCGGGCGCTTACACCAACATCGCCGTGTCGGCACCTGTCACCTCGCTGGTGTACGACGACACCACCAACCAGGTGACCAAGGTCTTCACGTCGGGGGGCGCACGACAGGTGGCTGGCAATGTGCCTGGCGTGTCGGGTGGCGGCTGGGTGGAAGTCGGCAACCTGGAAGTTGATCTGCTCACCAGTGAAATTTTCGGCACCATCGTGGGTCAAAGCGATGCTGGTGCGTCCGTGAACTACTACGGCAAGCTGTTCACCATCGGATCGGTCACAGGCGACACGACCCTGCCATCGCCAGCCAGCACTGGTTTCACGACACTGAGCACGCTGGCGCTGGACTCGGCGGCTTTCACCCAGATCTCCAACGCTTTGGCCTTGCAATTCCTGGGCAGCGTGTCCTTGCAGGCGGCATCCAGTGATTTCGGTACCATCGAGTCGGCCATCTCCAATCTGATACTCACCCCCCCCCCCCCGGTGCCATCGATCCCTGAGCCCTCCACCTACGCGCTGATGGGGCTTGGGCTGGTGGGGTTGGCTGCGGCGAGGCGTCGGCAAGTCAAGGCCTGATAACAGCCTAAGGTATGAATAAAAATGGCGGGTTTACCCGCCATTTTTATTGGCGCTCTGAATTCACCCCAATGGGTTTCGATATTCCGCTTGCGCCGCATGAGGAAACTGTTTGTGAAATAGCGCACAAATGCTGCCCATGCGTTGCACTTCAGGCCATCGAGAAACGAACGCTTGCGCGTGTTACGCCTGTTGCAAAAGAGATTCCTGAAGTTGGGGGTTAATACCGGATTCGAGCCTGCAACCCCGGGTTGCAATGGGCTCGTGCGGGGTGGACAGGAAGATGCGGGCGCCTGATTCACCTCCCCCTACAAAAGACCCGCTGTCAATCGAGTGGAGAAAGACATGCAATTTGCAATCAAGAGCCTGGTCGCTGCCGCGGCCTTCGTGGCGGCCGGCGCGGCCAGCGCTGCCCTGGTGACCATCAACGCCAACGACCCCAGCTCCGGCTACATCATGGAGGGCTCTGGCGCCCTGACCTTCAGCGAAAACCTGCGCAACGCCCTGAACGTGGGCAGCGTGACCGCTGATGCCTTTGGCGCGGCAACCTCGGCCATCACTGGTGCGCCGGGTGCTTACACCAACATCGAAATCGGCGCGCCCGTGACGTCGCTGGTGTACGACGACGCCACCAACGAGGTGGTGAAGGTGTTCACCTCGGGTGGTGCCCGTCAGGTGGCTTCCAACGTGCCCGGCGTTTCTGGCGGCGGCTGGGTGGAAGTGGGCAACCTCGAGGTTGATCTGGTCACCAAGGAGATCTTCGGTACCATCGTGGGCCAAAGCACCGCTGGCGCTGCCGTGAACTACTCGGGCAAGATCTTTTCGATCGGTGCCGTCACGGGCGACACCGCCTTCCAGGTGGGCACCGCCAACACGGCACTGACCACCCTGGCGCTGGATGGCGTGGCCTTCACGCAGATTCAAACCGCCTTGGCGCTGCAGTTCCTAGGTACGGTGTCTCTGCAAGCGGCCTCGGCCGATTTCGGCAACATCGCCTCCACGATCACCGTGACGGCCGTGCCTGAGCCCTCCACCTACGCCCTGGTGGGCGCCGGCCTGCTGGCCGTGGCTGTGGCGCGTCGCCGCGCAGCCAAGTGATTTTTCACGCTGCGGCGTGATGTTCACGAGCGGGGCTTGCCCCGCTTTTTCTTTTGGTGCTGTACTTGCCTGGATGTGCGCCAGCAAGGTGCAACAGAGTGTGACAAATCCTTCAGGGTGTCCGTGTCTTGCCCCTTCGTTTTTTGGCGGTCTGGCGACGGTTGGCGGGTGCGTTCCCAGGGGACGCGCGCTGAGCCCAGGGGGTAACCCCCACACCTGAACGAGGGGGGTATCGCCCGAAATTGGTGCTTTCCTGATGCAGAACGCACATGCCTAGGGGGAACGAGAGGTTGTGTTTAATGCGATGCGGGCCCTATGCTTACGACAACAGGTGCCAAGGTGCATCTGGGTTGGAACAGGAGTACGCGGATGCCTGTTACAGCAACAGATTCAAAGGGCCGCTTTCAAGTGGAGATAGAAATGAAATTTGCGATCAAGAGCATCGTCGCTGCTGCCGCTTTCGTGGCCGCTGGTGCCGCCAGCGCCGCCCTGGTGACCATCGACGCCAACGACCCCAGCTCCGGTTTCATCATGGAGGGCTCTGGTGCCCTGACCTTCAGCGAAAACCTGCGCAACGCCCTGAACGTGGGCAGCGTGACCGCTGAAGCCTTCGGTGGCGCCACTTCCAGCATCACCGGCGGTCCTGGCGCGTACACCAACATCACCGTTGGCGCACCCATCACCTCGCTGGAATACGACGACGCCACCAACCAAGTGACCAAGGTGTTCACCGCTGGCGGCGCCCGTCAAGTGGCTGGCAACGTGCCTGGCGTGTCCGGTGGCGGCTGGGTTGAAGTCGGTAACCTGGAAGTGAACCTGGTCACCAACGAAATCTTCGGCACCATCGTGGGCCAAAGCACCGCTGGCGCTTCCGTGAACTACTACGGCAAGCTGTTCACCATCGGCGCTGTCACTGGCGACACCACCTTCCAAGAAGGCACCGCCCTGACTTCGCTGAGCACCCTGGCTCTGGACTCGGCTGCATTCACCCAGATCTCCAACGCTCTGGCCCTGCAGTTCCTGGGTTCGGTGTCCCTGCAAGCCGCTTCGGCTGACTTCGGTAGCATCGCTTCGTCGATCACCGTGACCGCCGTTCCTGAGCCCTCCACCTACGCCCTGATGGGTCTGGGTCTGGTGGGTCTGGCCCTGGCTCGTCGCCGCGCCGCCAAGTGAGCTTTCACGCCTGAGGCGTGATCGAGACAGAGCGGGGTTTGCCCCACTCTGTTTCAACACGACCGCTCAGTATCATGCTGAGCGGTTTTTTTTTACCGAATGATGCCAGTGTGATCCATTGCACAGAAACTGGCGCTGTGCCAACCCGTCGCCATCCCACCGGGCCTTCCATAGGAGACAGCATGAAGAACATCAACTGGTCGGGCGCCATGCGCAGCCTGGCCCTCGTCGCGGCGGCGGCATGCGCCGTGCCCTCTGCGGTCGCGTCTGATCGCCTGGACGGGCTTTTCTCGAAGATCGAGCCCTCGTTGCGCGAGCGGGCGTTCATGCGGTTGAACTATGTGCATGCCAATGTCAAGACGACTTCAGGCGATGCTTACGACGTGACGGGTCCCGTGGTTGGGGCCAACGACATTCTGAACTATCTGAGCTCGAATGCGACCACCCCATACACGTCGATGTTCAACACTGGTGTTGGGCCTGTTGGCGCTCGCACTGACAGTGGTGTGACGGTGCCGGCCACGTTTTACAACTTTGCCAGTGGCGCACTCACCGGGGATTTTGGTTTTTTCCAGTCGCCTGACAACGCTCTTGCGCTGGACGCAGAGTCTCAAAATTGCCCCCAGTTGCTTAATGGCCTGGGCACGCCGTGTGGTGTCAAGGCCCGTTCAGATGCTTCCATTGGCACGCCGGCCATCAGCGTAGGCTATTTTCTCGATGCTCAGAAGGCTTGGGTCCTTGAAGCATTTTTGTTGGCCGCACCCTTGAAAGCATCGGTGTATGGCGAAGGCAGGGGCTCCTTGAATGGCAAGGAGATCATCAATCTGAAGTTGCTGCCGCCCACTGTGATGTTGGGCCACTATTTTGGGAACGAGAAGTCGCGCATCAGGCCGTTCGTTGGGTTGGGTGCTTCTTACGCCATTTTCTTTGACGTCCGGGCGACACCCACCTTGAACTCGTATCAGGGTGGAGACACCACCGTGTCCATCAAGAACTCGTTTGGCGTTGGCCCATTTTTTGGTGTGATGGGGCAACTCGATGAGGACTGGCACATCAGCCTGAATGTGGGCAAGCTGCGGTATAAAACTGAAGCCACCTTGATTACCAGGGAAACCCGCATTACCTCTGAATCTGCTGTGACCAGCGACTACGGCCCCGCGATTGACATTGCGATCGACTCCCTTAACTCGCTGGGTAGCAGGCCTGAGTTCGCCGGCGCGAACCCACCGGATGGTTACGTGCCTGGACAGCCAGTCCAGCCGCTCACCGCCTTGATGTGCGATTTGGCAAAAGCCAAGTATGGCAACAACAACTGTAGCCATGGTACTTTTGTGCGCAAACAGAGCACGAGACTGGATAACACGCTTTTCATGCTGAGCGTGGGACGTCGATTCTGATTTGAGTCTTCTGACAGGACATTTCTATGACTAACAAGTTATTCGGCCTTGCACTCCTCAGCGTTTTGTCACCTGCCGCTTTTGCCCAGGGGTATGTCGGCGCGGTGGCCGCTCTCACCCGTGTTGATGTTTCTTGCCTGCCTGGCGTCAGTTGCGATAACAATGGTTTTGGTTTCAAGCTTTTTGCGGGGACCAAACTCGAAAAGCCGTTGCTGAAACTGGGTGGTGGCGGTGTCGATGTTGTTGAAGTGGCGGCCATGCGCTTCGCAAAAGGGCGCTACAACGGTAGAACCGAGATCACGGTAAATGGCGGATCTGGTCCGGTGGTGGCCAATGTACCTGCGTCGGTGACCTTGGGTGTCAATGGACTGGTTGCATCGTTGGGGGCCTCGTTCCCTCTCGGTCAAAGGTTGACGCTCACGCCCAAATTAGGGGTGGCTTACATGACGGCGACAGGTGAATACGTGGTCGACGGCGCGCGCATGGGCAGCGTAACCAAGTCCAGCGTACAACCCTATCTGGGCATGTCGGCTGACTACTTGCTGGGGCAGGGGATCAAGCTGACAGCCGGTTTGGATTGGACGCGCTTTCGACTGGACGGCACTGAGAATGAGGACGCCATGCTGCTCGGCCTCGGCGCCGCCGTGTCGTTCTGACACCAGTCGCACCGTATCCACGATCAAGGGCCTTCGGGCCCTTTTTCTTTTGCCACGCTCGGCGTTAAACGTCAAAAATATCGCTAACCCTGAGAACTTTGCCCCACTAAGGGCTGGCGCAAACCCTAGGAATTTCGGGTTACCCTGGGGGCTCTCCCCACATTCGCGGGGGGGTGGGTAAGAGGGCCATCGAGCACGATACATCCATGGGCTCGCATCAAACGGGTTCCGTAACGCAAGCAACTTTCCCAGGAATCAACAGGAGTTCCACATGACCTTCGCTGCCACCATCCGCGCCGTTTCTCTGGCCACCGCCGCCGTGTTCGCCGCTTCGTCGGCCCAGGCACTGACCATCGCCACCAACTATCTGCAGGCCGACACGGTTCAGACGTTCTCTGATGACGCCATCAACGCCCTGAACCTGTTCCAGGTCGTGATCACCCCGCTGGGCAACGCCTACGTCAACCCCAACGCTGCCAACTCGTTCATCCTGCCCATCACCTCGATCACGGTGGCTTCGAACCTGGAGATCACCGGTGGCGCTGCCTCCGGTTCGGCTCTGGAACTGAGCCGCATGGTCAACGGCGAGAAGAAGGCCTTGACCCTGGCCAACTTCCAGATCGACTTCACCGCTTCGCAGGTGCTGGCCGACACCACCCCCAAGGGTGGCGTGACCACGCCCAAGATGCCCCTGTTCAACTTCACCAAGCTGTCTGAACTGGCCATCAAGTACAAGTTCCCTCTGACGATCACGGCCCAAGAAACCCTGGGCACCCTGAAGCTGACAGAAGAAGCCCTGGTGGCCCAGATCCAGGCCCTGGAAGTCAATGAGTTCCTGGCCCGTGCCGTCGTGCCCGAGATCGACTTCGGCACCCTGTACGAAGACATCAAGATCAAGTTCCGCAAGGCCGTCTCGACCAAGCCTTACGTTCCGGCTCCCTGAGTTCTGAACGACGATCAGAGTGCCTTCAGCGCTCTGATTTCAGAAGCCCGCCTCGGCGGGCTTTTTTCATGGTGGAAATACAAGGCAAATCGAGGGTTAGTACCAGGGGGTGGGGGAATATTTCCACTGCGACTAACCCTTATGGGTGGGGTCCCAGGGGGTCCCATCCCCCTCAGGCAAGGGGGGAGGGGGGGGATCGTGTTTTGACACCATAAGCACATGGGCAACGCAAGTTCGCCAGCCCAACCCCAACGTCATAGGAGTCTCACATGACCATCGCCACCATTCGCCGCACCTCTCTGGCCGCACTGGCCCTGTTCGCCGCCACTTCGGCCCAGGCCCTGACCCTGCCCACGAACGCCCTGGTGGCCGATTCGGTGCAGGTGTTCTCTGACGACGCGATGAACGCCTTCGCGCTGTTCGGCATCAAGGTCACTGCGCTGGGCAACGCCACGCCGGTGGCCGGCACGACCAATTCGTTCGCCCTGCCCATCACCAGCGTGACGGCCGGCTGGGACCTGAAGATCAAGAGCGGCGACGCCAAGGGCTCGGCCCTGGAGTTCTCTCGTGAGGTGGCCGGCGTGAAGAAGGCCCTGACCCTGGCCAACTTCACCATCAACTACGAAAAGGGTCAGGTTCTGGCCGATGCCACCGCCAAGGGCGGCGTGACCAGCAAGCAGGCGGTGGTCTACAACTACACCGTGGAACAGCCCCTGAAGCTGAAGTACCGCTTCCCGCTGTCCATCACGCTGGACGAAACCCTCAGCAACCTGAAGCTCGACAGCGAAATGCTCAAGAAGTTCAATGCCGCGCTGGAAGTCAATGAGTTCCTGTCCAACGCCGTGATTCCCCAGATCAGCTTCGGTGCCCTGGAGCAAGACATTGCGGTGAAGTTCCGCAAGAAGGCTGTGTCCACCAAGCTGTACGTGCCCGCTCCCTGAGCGGCGTGTCGGCTCCGGTGCTGGTCACCGGTGGCGTGAGATCTTCAAGGAGCCCCTCGGGGCTCCTTTTTTCATGGGTGTCGTTGTTGGGCGCAGGCCAGCGGCGCTTCGCTCTGGATGTCAACGTGGGGATATCGGGCCAGCAGGCGATCGAGGTCGCGCAGGTGTTTCAAGCGGATGAGTTCTGAGTAAAACTCGGCGCCCAGGCCCAGCGGGTGGCCGCGTCGGCCACCATGGCTGGGGGCGGCCATGGGATGAGACCGCAAGGCCTCTGCGACGGCTTTCACCGTGGCCGCCCGGGGCAGAGCCCCCTGCATGGGCAGCAGCAGCCAGCCTGCGCTCTGGGCGGTGGCTTCCACCGCCTGCGCAATGCCTGCACCGCTGAGGCTGGAACCATCCACGGGGGCGCTCATCAGCATGCACGAGGGGGGCAGATCGATGGGCGGGGGCGCGCCGAGCCCCGGCGGCAGCAGGCACAGCGTGGGCAGCCCCACCTGTGTGCCCAGCCCCACCAGGTCTTGCAGGTGGTGCCAGTCGTAGGCAGACATCGCCTGGGTGGCAGGCGAGCTGGCCCACAGCGGGCTGGCAATCACGATGAGGGTGGGTTGGGCAAACATGGTGCACACAAGCTGAACTTCAGTCTGCGCGCGCCTGGCCCATGGCACCATGGCACCATCACTTACGGGCTAACCCCCGTTACGGCTTGATCCCGCTCATTTCAGGTGGCAATCGATCTGGCCGATACTTTCATCATGGACAAGACATCACATGATCTGGCGCAGATGCGCCGACAGTACGAGTTGGCGGCGCTGGATGAGACCCACGTGGCGCCTGACCCGCTGCAACAGTTTCAGCAGTGGTTTGACGAGGCGGTGCGCGCCAAGGCGCTGGAGCCCAATGCGATGACGCTGGCGACGGTGTCCGCGCAAGGGCGGCCATCCACCCGCGTGGTGCTGCTCAAGGGGCTGGATGCCCGCGGCCTGGTCTGGTACACCAACTATGAAAGCCGCAAAGGGCAGGAACTGGAGGCCAACCCGTGTGCCGCCCTGCAGTTTTTCTGGCCTGAGCTGGAGCGGGTGGTGCGTGTGGAGGGCTCGGTGGCCAAGCTCGATCCGGCCGAGTCGGACGCCTATTACCGCACCCGCCCATTGGGGTCGCGAATTGGTGCGTGGGCGTCGCCGCAAAGCCAGGTCATTGCCTCTCGGGCGGAGCTGGAGGCGACTTGGGCACAAGAGCAGGCGCGTCAGGGGGAAGATCCTGTGCGGCCCGCGCAATGGGGTGGTTACCGTCTGGCCCCAGCGTATTGGGAGTTCTGGCAAGGTCGCGCCTCGCGTCTGCATGATCGCCTGGTGTTTGAGGCGAGCGCCGAGGGAGCATGGCAACTCAGGCGCCTGGCCCCTTGACGAGGTGGGCGAAGGCATGCCGGAAAGCCTCTACCTTGGGGGCCACCACCATGGCGCAGTAGCCCTGATAGGGGTGACGCTCGAAATAGCGGTGGTGCTCGGCTTCGGCCGTGTGGTAGTTGCTCACGGGTGCCACGTCCGTGACGATGGGGCGGTCGTAGGCCCCTGAGCGCGTGAGCGCTTCGATCACGGCGCGGGCCTCACGCGCCTGTTCTTCGCTGTGTGTGTAGATGCCCGACCTGTACTGGGTGCCCACATCGTGTCCCTGGCGGTTCGGTGTGGTGGGGTCGTGTATTTTGAAAAACACCGCCAGCAGTTCGGTGTAGCTGAGCTCGCTCGGGTCAAAACTCAGGCGAACCACTTCGGCGTGCCCGGTGTCTCCGCCGCACACCCGTTCGTAGGTGGGCAGGGGGTGCTGGCCGTTGCTGTAGCCGGGCTCCACGGCGCGCACGCCTTTGAGGCCCAGAAACACCGCTTCAAGGCACCAGAAACAACCGCCGGCCAAGGTGGCGTTTTGCAAAGGCAGGGCAGGGGTGGGGGTGTGCGCGCTCATGCCTGCATGCTAGGCCCAAACAAAAACCCCCGGGCGAAGCCGGGGGTTGGGCGGGCGGTGCCGCCCCAGGAAGCAGCAGAGAGGATGGTCTGCCAGCTTCCCGGCCGCAGCGACTGCGGCCAGTTGGTGTACCTGCATCCAGCAGGTGTATCAAGATTAAGTCGATTCCGGGGGCCACGCAAGCGCTAATTTGTAAGCAAGGCCCTGACTCAGCGCGTGCCGCCAGAGGGTGCCCCCGGCGACGCCATGATCGAGGCCACCAACGAGTCCACCCTGTCGTTGACCGACTGGGGCATGGTGATGGTGCGTCCCCATTCGCGGCTGGTTTCTCCGGGCCACTTGTTGGTGGCGTCCAGCCCCATCTTGCCGCCCAGCCCGCTCACGGGCGAGGCAAAGTCCAGGTAGTCGATGGGCGTGTTGTCCACCAGGGTGGTGTCGCGCACCGGGTCCATGCGGGTGGTGATGGCCCAGATCACTTCCTGCCAATCGCGGATGTTCACGTCGTCGTCCACGACCACGATGAACTTGGTGTACATGAACTGGCGCAAGAAGCTCCACAGCCCGAACATCAGCCGCTTGCTGTGCCCTGGGTAGGCCTTCTTCATGCTGATGATGGCCATGCGGTAGCTGCAACCCTCGGGTGGCAGGTAGAAGTCGACGATCTCCGGAAACTGCTTTTGCAGGATGGGCACGAAGACTTCATTGAGTGCCACGCCCAGCACGGCGGGCTCATCAGGTGGTTTGCCGGTGTAGGTGGAGTGGTAGATCGGGTTGTTTCGGTGGGTGATGCGGTTCACCTCGAACACCGGGAACCAGTCCTGCTCGTTGTAATAGCCGGTGTGGTCGCCAAAGGGACCCTCCAGCGCGTGCAGGTAACCACCACGCTCCATCAGGGGCACGCCGTGCTCGCTTTCGCCTTGGTAGCCAGCAGGGGCGGTGGGGATGTGCCCTTCCAGCACGAACTCGGCGCTGGCCGGCACCTGCAGGCGGGCGTCGCCTTCGCCCACACCCGTGTCCACCACCTCGGTGCGGCTGCCGCGCAGCAGGCCGGCAAACTGGTATTCACTCAACGAGTCTGGCACGGGTGTGACGGCGCCCAGGATGGTGGCCGGGTCAGCACCCAGGGCCACGGCAATGGGAAAAGGCTGGCCCGGGTTGGCCAGCGCAAACTCACGGAAATCCAGCGCGCCGCCCCGGTGGGCCAGCCACCGCATGATGAGCTGCTTCTTGCCGATCAGTTGTTGCCGGTAGATGCCCAGGTTCTGGCGGCGTCGCGGGTGGGGCACGCCTTGCGGTCCCCGGGTGACGACCAAGCCCCAGGTCAGCAAGGGGGCGGCGTCGTCCGGCCAGCAGTGCTGGATGGGCAGTTGGGTCAGGTCCACCTCGCTGCCCTGCAGTTTGACCTGCTGGCAGGCGGTGCTGCGGCTGGTGCTGGGCTTCATGTCCCACAGGGCCTTGGCCATCTGCAGCAGCTTGCCGGCATCTTTCAGGCCACGCGGGGGCTCGGGTTCTTTGAGGCTGGCCAGCACACGGCCGATGTCACGCAGTTCGCTGACGTCATCGGCCCCCATGCCCAGCGCCACCCGACGCGGGGTGCCGAACAGGTTGGCCAGCACGGGCGTGGTGTGCACGGCACCGTGTTTATTCACGGGTTTTTCAAACCAGATCGCTGGCCCACCGGCCCGCAAGACGCGATCGCACAGGGCCGTCATCTCCAGGCGGGTTGATACATTTTGTGACAATCGCCGCAATTCGCCCTGGCGTTCCAGGCCTTGTACGAAGTCGCGCAGGTCTTTGTATTGCATTTATGTGTATAAAGAGTTGATTCTTTATGCTTGACTGGTTATTACCAGGGTGCCTAGAATCCGCCCCGATCCGACCTGGGCCGTGTTAACCCCAGGTCATTCGGGTTCCGAAGTCGGGAACCAGGCGTGCCTCTTGGGGGCGCGCGTACGGGCCTCCACCCCATCCGGGGCGGCCCATTATCACCGCGAGGTGGTGTCCACGGTGGCGTCATGCCCGGGTCTGGATGCGCGCGGTGAACGAAAGGAGCAACATGGCAGAGCATGGACGACAAGGCGCTTCGCGCCTGGCGACGGCGCTGAGCGATGTGGTGGAAGGTGTGCGTGTGGTGAGTCACAACTCGCTGGCGCTGTTGGGCCTGTGTGGTGCCGTGGTGATCGCGTTGCTGGTGGGCAGCCCACAGTGGCGTCATCAGGCCGAAGACCGCGCGCTGACCTGGTTGATGGACCGTGCCAACGCCCGCGTGGCGGCGGCCGAGGTCGAGCCCGAAGCGGTGCTCATGGCCATGGCCGAGCCCGAGGCCATCCAGCGTGCCACGGCCGCACCGGTGTCTGAACTCAGTGCACAGCAGGCCAAGCTGACGCTGTGGATCGCACGGCGCTACAGCGTGGCGCCAGAGCCGGTGGCCCGCCTGGTGCAGGAGGCGTGGCACGTGGGGCAGCGCATGGGCGTAGAGCCCACCCTGGTGCTGGCCGTCATGTCCATCGAGTCGGGATTCAACCCCTTCGCTCAAAGTCAGGTGGGGGCGCAGGGCCTGATGCAGGTGATGACCCGCGTGCACCATGACAAGTACGAGGCTTTTGGCGGCATGCACGCCGCTTTCGATCCCTTGACGAACCTGCGAGTGGGTGTTCAGGTCTTGAAAGACTGCATCCGCCGCGCCGGCAGCGTGGAGGGTGGGCTGAAGTACTACGTGGGGGCCGCCAACCTGCCCCATGACCGTGGTTATGTGGCCAAGGTGCTGGCCGAGCAGGCCTACCTGCGCCAGGTGGCTTCTGGCACCAAGGTGGCGCTGAATGCCCCCTTGCCCCGTGGCGTGCTGATGTACACCCCGGCGCCCACCACCACGGCCAGCCCCGAAGCGGATGTGGCGGGACCGGATGTGCTGGTGCCCGCATCGGCCACGTCCGCCCCCATGCCTGCCGAGGCACCCCAGGCCGCGCCAGCCTCGCCGCTGCCGGCGTCTCCTGCCCGCCCCGAGCGCGTGGCCGCCGCCTGACACGGGCGCCGCAAACCGCTACAATCCGCCCCGTCACGCGACTGGCGATACCGGGTCTGTGGGCGCAAGCCTCAGACCCTCAGGTGGTGCACCACTGGGGAGCGTGACCAGCCACGGCGGTTGTACCGTCGTTGGCTGTTCCGCCGTTCGCCTGGGCAGCCCTCATGCCGGTTGTTCACACCCGAGGTGTGGCAGCAGGTTGGGTATCAACTTCTCTTGAAGAGGACTGCCACCTCATGTTTGACCGCGCCACGCACACCCTTGCCAACGTCGATCCCGAGCTGTTCGCCGCCGTTCAGGCCGAGAACCAGCGCCAGGAAGAGCACATCGAGCTGATCGCCTCCGAGAACTACACCTCGCCGGCCGTCATGGAAGCCCAGGGCTCCCAGCTGACCAACAAGTACGCCGAGGGCTATCCTGGCAAGCGCTACTACGGTGGTTGCGAACACGTCGACGTGGTCGAGCAACTGGCCATTGACCGCTTGAAGCAGCTGTTCGGCGCCAACTTCGCCAACGTGCAGGCCAACTCGGGCTCGCAAGCCAACCAGTCGGTGTTCTTCGCGCTGCTGCAGCCCGGCGACACCATCATGGGCATGAGCCTGGCCGAAGGCGGCCACCTGACCCACGGCATGCAACTGAACATGTCGGGCAAGTGGTTCAAGGTGGTGTCTTACGGCTTGAACGAGCAGGAAGACATCGACTACGACAAGATGGAAGCCCTGGCGCGTGAGCACAAGCCGAAGCTGATCATCGCCGGCGCCTCGGCGTTTGCTCTGCGCATCGACTTCGAGCGCTTTGCCAAGATCGCCAAAGAGGTGGGCGCCTACTTCATGGTGGACATGGCCCACTACGCGGGCCTGATCGCCGCAGGCGTCTACCCCAACCCCGTGCCGCACGCTGATGTGGTCACCAGCACCACCCACAAGAGCCTGCGTGGCCCCCGTGGCGGCATCGTGCTGAGCAACAACGAAGACATCGCCAAGAAGATCAACTCGGCCATCTTCCCGGGCATCCAGGGTGGCCCGCTGATGCACGTGATCGCCGGCAAGGCCGTGGCTTTCAAGGAAGCGCTGAGCCCCGAGTTCAAGGCCTACCAGCAACAGGTGGTGAAGAACGCCGCGGCCTTGGCCGAGACGCTCACCAAGCGTGGCCTGCGCATCGTGTCCGGCCGCACCGAGAGCCACGTGATGCTGGTGGACCTGCGTCCCAAGAACCTGACCGGCAAGGAAGCCGAGGCCATCCTGGGCGCGGCGCACATCACCTGCAACAAGAACGGCATCCCCAACGACCCGCAAAAGCCGATGGTGACCAGCGGCATCCGCCTGGGCTCGCCCGCCATGACCACCCGAGGCTTCAAGGAAGAGCAGGCCGTGGCCGTGGGCAACCTGATCGCCGACGTGCTGGACAACCCGCATGACGAGGCCACCATCGCCCGCGTGCGCGAGCAGGTGTCGGCCCTGACGCGTCAGTTCCCGGTGTACTCCGGCAAGGCAGGCTGATCGCTCAATGCGCTGCCCGTTTTGCGCCCACCCCGATACCCAGGTCATTGAAACCCGGGATTCGGACGAGGGAGACAGTGTCCGTCGCCGGCGCAAATGCGGCAGCTGCGACAAGCGCTTCACCACCTATGAGCGCGCGGAAATCGAACTGCCGGCCATCGTCAAGCGCGATGGCCGGCGCACCGATTACGAGCGCAGCAAGCTCAAATCGTCGCTGATGCTGGCCTTGCGTAAGCGCCCTGTGCCGGCAGAGTCGCTGGAGCAGGCCATCGAGGCCATCGAGGCGCGCCTGCGCCAGTCAGGTGACAAGGAAGTGCCATCCACCCAACTGGGTGAGTGGGTCATGAAAGAGCTGCGCAAGCTCGACAAGGTGGCCTATGTGCGCTTTGCCTCGGTGTACCGCAGCTTCGATGACGTCAGCGAGTTCGTGGCCGCCATCAAGGAAAGTGGCAAGAAGGCGCGTGACGGCGAGTAAGCGCCGGGCAAGCACCCATCAGCGCCAGCATTCAACCGCCGTGGCCTGTGTGCCCGTGATGCCTTGAGCGCCCGTGTGGGTGAGCGTGAGGCTGCCGCAGGCATCCCCGGTCTGCGGGCCGGTTGGCGTGGCCACCAGGGTGTAGGCGCCGGCGGCCAGCGCGTCGGCGTCCAGTGCGATGTCGTAGCTGGTGGTGCCTGAAGCAGGCACCCGTTGCAAGCCGTCTGGCAGCGCCACGGCGGTGCTGCCGTCCAGCTCGATGTCATAGCGGTTGTGCGCCGCATAAAAGCGCTGCATGAACTGCGCGGCCTGCAGCAGTGCGCTGTGCGCCTCGGCCCGGCGTGAACGCTGCACGTGCTGGCTGTAAGACGGGTAGGCCACCGCCGCCAGGATGGCCACAATGACCACCACGATCATCAGCTCGACGAGGGTGAAGCCCTGGGCGTGAGACGCGGATCTCATGGGGGGTGTGGATGTCATGGCGTGGGCGTCAGTCGGTGGGGGGCGGTGTGCGGTCGGGCGGGGGCTGGATGCGCTGCCAGACCCGGTCAAGGATGACCGAGGCGTCCCGCAGCCGCCAGTCGGCCGCGCCCAGGCCGCCCTGGCCATGCTGGATGGACAATTTGCGCCGGCCAGAGCCGCTGTCGCGCTCACCCGTGAGGATGGCGCGCCGGCCTGGCGCCCTGGTCACCACACCCGCTGCATTCCTGTCGCCGACGTCGGTGACCTCGCCGTCGCCGCTGGTGTCGAACACGGGTTTGTCGTACTGCGCGCCGGTCAGGGCGGGCAGCAGGAAGTCGTAGGCGCGGCCCTCGGCCAGTTCGCACTCCAGGGCATCCGGCGAGGGGGAGATGGCTGTGATCAGCACAAAATCACCGGTCAGGACGGGCTCGTAGATCACCCTGGGGGTGTCGACCTGGTCGTTGCCGGCCACGGGGGGGATGATCAACTCCAGTGCCCACCCCTGGCTGTCGGCGGTTTGCGGATGGTTGCTGACGGACAAGAAGGTGTAGGGCGACGTGGAGGTGGCGCTGTTGGTGAACGACGAGATGGTTTGCGTCACCAAGGCGCTGCGGGGCACCACGGCGTCGCCGGGCGGCACCAGGTCTGCGCTGGGCTGCTCTGCGGGCACGGTGTCCAGCACGCCGTAAAAGGCTTGTACCTGGGTGGTTTGTCGGTCGGCCTCGGTGAGCAGCCGGCCGGTGCCGAACAACACCATCTGATGCGCATCGTGGCGCGTGACCACCGGGGCGGCCGTGATCGGCTGCACCTGGTCCAGGGTGCCCGCCTTGAACAGCGGGCGTCCACCGTGACCGACCTTCAGCGACTCATCGTCGGCGCTGTACTCGAAGCGCCACAGATGGCCCTGCAGGTCACCGCCATACAGGGCCACGATGTCGCGGTTGGCGTTGCGCACCACGGCAACCCCGGTCAGCCCGTTGTCTGCGCTGGGTCCGACCGGGATGGCGCTGACCGCGCCGCTGGCCACGTCGATCACGAGCAAGGCCGCCCGATCGATGCTGCTGTTGATGCCGTTGCCCACCACGACCACCCATTGCCCGTTGGGCAGCCGGCCAGCCTCGGCGCGCGACAGGATGTGGCCGATGTAGGCCGAGGCCGGTATCGATGCCGATGCCGATACCGACGTTGGCGATGCGCCGGTGTCGCCGTCGCCGCCGGTGAGGTCCCACAGCAGGCTGGGCTCTGCCCCTTCCAGTGGCAGCCGCAAGGCGAACAGGCCCTTGCCGCCGGCGCCCAGGCTGCCGATCAGCAGGTGCTGCCATGCGTCGTCGATCTGTACGTCTGCCTCGGTCAGCGGGCCGTCCACAAAGTAGCGGTGTGCCGCGGCATTTTTGGCGTAGCCCGGCTCGGCCAGGCGGTAGAGGTGCGGCAAGACCCCGCGCGGCACGAAGGCGAAGCGCTCAACGCCGGTCGCGGCGCTGAAGGCATGCAACATGCCGCCGTTGCCACCCACGAACAGCAGCGGATCATCGCGCCCGGCTTTGTCGGACCGGAACTGATCGTAACCATCGGTGGTGCCGTAACCCATGTCCAGCTTGTCGTGGGCCAGCACCGGGGTGCTGTTGACGATGTCGGCGAGCACGGAGGTGCGTTTGCGAAACTGTCCGTCTTCGCTGCCTTCCTGGCTTTGGTCGCCCCGCAGGTAGTTCACCAGCGCTGGCGAGGCCGGTTGAATCGATCCCATGGCCGCGGCGAAAGACGGCGAGGGTGACTCGGTGCCACTGTTGGGGTCGGGGGCGTCCCACCGAAACGGGATCAGGCTGTGGCCATCGTCCGCTGTGGTCAGCACCTGACGGAGTGCAGCGGCCGGCAGGAGCTCGGCTGCGCTCCACAGCGCGCGGGCCTCGTCGGTCATGGTGTCATCGTCTGGCGACACCAGTTGCCCTGAGGCATTGAGCCGGTAGGCGTGCAGGTTGCCCGTCCACAGGCCGCTGTCGTACTCGGGCACGAATTTGAGGTTGTCGCTCTGCAAGGCGGTGGCGGCGGTGGTCACGCCCGCCTCGCGCAGGCTCTGCCCTGTGGCATCGTTGACCATGGTCCTCACCGCCCGCTCCAGATCGGCGGCGGTGCGCACGTTGTAGTAGGCGCCCCTGGAGTTGATGGCGGCATGCCACAGGTCGTCGATTTTTTGGGCGTTGCCCTTGTCCGGGTCGGGCCACGCCAGGGTGCCGTTGGCGAGCCTGGCCAGCGTGTCCTTGTCGGCCTGCAGGGTGCCTGACACCCCCAGGCCCACGGTGTACTGGCTGAGGTGCTGCCATGTGGCCGGGTCATGCCCCTTGGGCCGCACGCCGTCGCTGAGGGTGGAGAGATCGGTGGCCCAGTACTTCAGCGCAAAGTCGGCCAGGGTGTTGGCGTAGCCCGGGCCGGAGGCTCTGTCCTGGTAGGGGTGGGTGCGGGTGTAGTTCTCGAAGGCCGGCTGGTCGCTGTCGACGTCGCCCGGCCACGCCACATCCTTGAATTCGTCGATCAGGTCGTTGTAGTAGCCATCGGTGGTCAGCATGTTGTACGACCGGCGGCAGATCGATCCCTGGCCGCTGGCCGGCTCGGTGGAGGTCAGCGGCGCGGGGGTGTTCTCCCAGGGGCTGAAGGCCTGCGCGCTGGAGAAGTACTGTCCGACCTGCTCCATGGCCACGCGCAACTCGGTGGTGTTGGCGCTGACGAAGTGCCCCGAATCGTTGGTGTTCTGGATGGTGTCGACGAGGTGGCGGCGATGCTCGGGCGTCAGGTCCTTGACGCCTTCAATGATGGGTATTTTGTTTTGGGTCCAGCGGTTGTATTTGGCGTGGCGCAGGGTGGTCCACCCCACCCGCAAAAGGTCGTCCATGTTGTGAAAGGCCTCGGACAAAGCCGCTTGGGTGGTCAGCATCCGGGTTCGGTAATACACAAACCAGTTGGCGTAGTTTTGCTGCTCCTGCGCGCTGGTGCAGTGATCCAGGGCGCACTCTGTGCGTTCCGGGTAGGTCGATCGCCCCGGAAAGTGCGGGCCGTTCTGGGTGGCGCTCGCCGAAAAAATGTCATAGCGCTTGAAGTGGCCGATCTGAGTCGGATCGGCCGAGGCGGGCTCCAGCATGTAGACGATCGCCGGGTGTTGAAGCCGGGTTGTTTTTTGATCGTGGCATGGGGCGTCAAAAGGGCACAGCGGGTTCATCTCGTAGCTGACCGCGGCCGACAAATCGACCGCCGTGTCGGTTGCGCCTTGTTTCAGAGGGTCGATGTACGCTTTGGTGAACACCGCACTGGCGTACCGAAGCGTTTGTCCCGTGTCGGACACGCCAGCCGCCCAGGGCCGGTAACGAACGCGGGGGTCGTAGTAGATGGTGTTGACGAAAGGTGAGCGGGCATAGACCTGCTCGCGCAGCACCTCGGGGTTCAGGTACTCGCTGCCGATGTAGGCGGGCATGGCCGATGCGGGCGAGCCGGGCTTGCCTTCGCCCGGGTGCACGTGGTTCACGCCACCGGGGTACACCGTCAGTGTCTTGCCGTTCACGTTCGCCACCCATTCAGGCATGTGGCGGTAAGCCATCGAGGCCGAGGTGTCGACCGTCAGCATCAGGTTGGGCTTGGGCATGCTGCCCGCCGCACCCAACAAGGGCTGTTGGGCCAGCGCGAGTGTGGCCCCGGCCAAGCCCGGCAGGCCGCTCAGCAGTGCGACCATGACCCGCAGCCACGGACTCGTGTGGTTGGCGCGGTCCATGACGACCAGGGTGTGTGGCATGGGGCTCTCCTGTGTGGGCTGTGCTGCGCCTGGCGGCGCAGCGTCATTTCAGACGGATGGTGGACTGAAGCCAGACCACGGCGCCACGCAGGGTGTGGCCCGTGCTGGCATCGACCTCGTAGTCGGGGCTGAAGCCACGCGATGTGACCAGAACCACCTGGCTGCTCAGGCTGGAGGTTTCGGCCATGCACTGGGGCATGACCGAGGGCGTGAACGAGGCGTGTTCCAGCGCGATGTCGTCCTTGCTCAGCGTGACGGGCGCGCTGGTGCCGGACGGCAGCGCCCAGTGGGCCAGGTTGTTCCAGTGGCCCGGACCGCTGTGGGCCTTGATCAGGGTGGCGTCCTTCACGGCTTGCTGTTCGCAGTACGCCAGCGCAATCTGTGCGGCCTCCTGCGCCAACGCTTCGGCGCGCACGTTCTGGCTGAGCACATCGCTGTTGAGGGCCTGTTTCATGGTGAACGCGCTGGCCAGCCCGATGACCGCCAGCATGATCAGCACCACGACCAGCACAATGCCCCGTGGCCGGTCTGGAGAAACCACAGGTTTCATGGCTCAACCTCCCAGGCGGTTGGGGATGTGGATGGTGGTGGTGAACGCCCGGTAGTAGCGGCGATCAGGGGCGGTGACGGGCGATGGTGCCTCGGCGGTTTGTGCGTCGCAGTCGAAGTAGTCCATCTTCGAATCGAGCACCTCTTGCGCGCTGGCCAGCAGCAGGCACACCCGCACGGACGTGACCTGGTGCCACCCCGACTGCTCGACCCCGCCGATGTCCTGCGCCTGCGTGTAGGTGCTGACTTGCTGGTTGGGCTTGCCATCGCTGCCCGTGCCGCTCAGGCCGTACCAGATGCGCATGTCGACCACGTTGTCGAACAGGGTTTCGGCCGTGCTGATGTGGCCGGTCGGCGCAGCCGACGAGCTGGCGCTGCCACCGCCGTTGCCGGCCATCATGAACTGGCCCGTGGCGCTGATCATGAAGCGCGCCTCCGCCAGGTAGTCCGGGGTGGTGGGCGAGCCTTTGTAAAGGTACTGCCCCAGCGCGTCTCGAGGCTCGGATGTGCCGCTGTTCTGGCGTGTGCCCATCAGGGCGTTGCTGCTGGTGGCCTGATAGGTCACCGAGATGGCATCAGGCCGGCTGCCTGCTTGGGTGCTGCAGCTCAGCTGGTCGATGCCACGCACCACATTGCTGGCAAAGGAGGTGCTGCAGCCAAACACCGCCTTGCCGGTGTACGCGCGTGTCAAGCCGGTCTCGCTGACGCCCGTCACTTCGCTGTAGCCCGCCAGACTGATGTAGCGGCGCATGAGGTTGAAGCCCAGGTTGGCGTTCTCGGTGAGCTCGGCGAGGGCGGCGCTCGTGCGTTGTGCCTGACGCGAACCAAGGTAGTTGGACAGCACCACGCCAGAGACCACCAGCCCCAGGGCCATGGCCACCATGAGCTCGACGATGCTCAGGCCACGGTGACGCGCGACGCGCAGGCTGCCATGCAGGTGCGTGGTCATGATGAGGTGCTCACAAGGCGATGTTGAAGTAGGCACACCGTGGCATCGAGGCACCTGGCTGTGATGGGTCATCGGCGTCTGGCTGCAGGGCCGAGGCGCATTCTTTGGTGTTGTGATCGGTGTCGCCGACCACGTCATGCCCGCCCCCTGGGGCGTCCCATGCCACCCAGATGTTGGCGGTGGCCTGGACGTCCTTGGCCTCGTCGCGGATGACCTCGACGTGAGCCCGCCCGCCAGGCAGGTTCATGAACAGCAGGCGTTGCCACTCACTGGTGTCTTGCAAAGCCAGGGTGGCGGACGTGCAAGAGACGGCGGGCTGCTCTTCGGTGGCGGCGCTGAAGCATGGCACCCGCTCGGGCATGGCGTCGGGGGCCGAAGGACTGCCAGCCAGGTCGTAGGCGCCGCCGAGCGCCTGCTCTCGGTTGGCACGCATGCGCTCGGCCAGGTCCATGGCCAGCATGGTGGCCAGGCTGCGGTACTCGGTGGTCTTGTTGTACTGGATGGCGTTGTTCTGCAGGGCCAGCAAGGCCAGCATGCCAAAGGAGATGATCAGGAACGCCACCAGCACCTCGATCAGCGTGGCGCCTGCGTGTTGTCGGGGCGGTCTGGAGCGCAGTTCAGGCATTGCAAGCGGTCTTTCCGATGTCCGTGACGCGCGCCCGGCCGGCAAAGTTCACGCAGATCAGGCGCTGATGCGCCTGGCCGCTGGGCGGCAACACGGTGACATGGCCTGAGGCCCCCACCATGACCCCGGTGTTCTGCAGGGTGTAGGCCAGGGCGCTGCCGCTGCGCCGCATGCTGGCCACCCGTGCGCTCGCGGCGGGCTGGTCACGCAGGATCACGTCGCGGTCGGCGCTGGTGAGGCGCCCGTCTCCGTTGAAGTCCGAGAAGACCAGCCATCCGGCGGCGAAGCCGCGTGTGCCGGCCTGGGTCGCACAGCTGGGCGTGCCCGTCGGGTCGTTGGATGGGGCGCGGATGCACATCGACACGGGCAGCCCTCGTTTCATGGCTTCGGTGCGGGCCATGCGCACATCGCTGGCAAACTGCTCGGCCAGCGAACCGACGGCCTGACGCTCCAGAAAGGCCGTCATCGACGGCGCGCCCATCGCCAGCAGGATGGCCAGGATGCTCACGGTGACCATCAATTCAATGAGGGTCACGCCCCGCGATTTGCAGGGGGTCAGGAGGGGGCCGGCGCCAGGCGTGTTGGGTGGGTGGATGGGCATCGGCGCATTGTGATCAGCCACCACGTAACAAGGTGTGCACCAAAGGACGGGCGGTAGCGGTGGCCTGATGAGCGGCCGTTTGTCCCCTAATGGAGGGACAATCCGGGCATGATCGAGTCACCCCAAGATGCGGCATGGCTGCAACAGGCGCTGGCCCTGGCCCACCAGGCCATCGGCCTGTCCGAGCCCAACCCCCGTGTGGGCTGCGTGCTGGTGGGCGGCCACGGCGCGTTGCAGGGGCAGGTGCTGGGCCAGGGCCATACCCAGCAGGCCGGCGGGCCGCATGCCGAAGTCATGGCCCTGCGTGAGGCCGAGGCCCGCGGCCACAGTACCCAGGGCGCCACGGCCTACGTCACGCTCGAGCCCTGTTCGCACCACGGCCGGACGCCGCCTTGCGCCGATGCCCTGGTGCGCGCCGGGGTGGCCCGGGTGTGCATCGCGCTGCTGGACCCCAACCCCCTGGTGGGCGGCCAGGGCGTGGCCCGCTTGCAGGCCGCCGGCATCGAGGTGTCGGTGTTGCCGCCCGATCACCCGGTGGCCGTGGGCGCGAGAGAGCTCAACATCGGCTTTCTGTCCCGCATGGTGCGCCAGCGCCCGTGGGTGCGCCTGAAGGTGGCGGGCTCGCTGGATGGGCGCACGGCCCTGAGCAATGGCGTGAGTCAGTGGATCACGGGCGAGGCCGCACGCGCCGACGGGCAGCAGTGGCGTGCCCGCGCAGGCGCGGTGCTCACCGGCATCGGTACCGTGCTGGACGACAACCCCCGGCTGGACGTGCGCAGCGTGGCGGTGGCCCGCCAGCCCGTGCGCGTGGTGCTGGACGCCCGCTGGCAGACGCCGCCCGATGCCCGCTTGCTGGACGCCCCGGGCGAGGCCTGGATCATGGGCCTGCCGCCTGCTGATGAGCGGGCTGCCCAGGCCCGTCTGGCGCTGTCGGCCCGCGCGCAGGTGCTGGACACGCCAGCCGACCCCACAGGCCAGCGCATCGACCTGGGCGCGGCCTTGACCGAGCTGGCGCGCCGGGGTGTCAATGAAGTGCATCTGGAAGCCGGCGCCCGCCTGAACGCCAGCGCCTTGGCCGGCGGCTGGGTGGACGAGGTTCTGGTGTATCTTGCCCCTTGCCTGATCGGGCCGGGCCGAGGCCTGGCCGATCTGCCTGAGCTGAGCACCTTGTCGGGCGTGCAGCGCTGGCGTTTTCACGAGGTCACCCCCGTGGGCGACGACCTGCGCCTGCGTTTGCGCCCGCTGAGCCCGCCAGGCTTTTGATTCCTGGGGCGGCCATGGTCGCCCAACCCTTCCGCTCCACCACCTTGTTCCTTTTGACGGACCACCGAGCATGTTCACCGGCATCATCACTGGCCTGGGCCAGATCACCGATTCGCAATCCCTGGGCGACGCCCCCCAGCATGGCCGCCGCCTGACCGTTCAGGTGGGCCCCGAGTACCTGGCCGACGTGGGCCTGGGCGACAGCATCGCCATCAACGGCGCCTGCATGACCGTGACCACATTGGACAAGGCCGCAGGCCGCTTCACCTTTGACGTGTCTGCCGAAAGCCTGGCGCGCACCGTGGGGCTGGACAGCCTGGGTCGGGTCAACCTGGAAAAGGCCCTGGCGGCGCACGACCGCCTGGGTGGCCACATCGTCACTGGCCACGTCGATGGCGTGGGTGACGTGACCGTGTTCGAGCCCGTGGGCGAGTCCTGGTTGCTGCGCATCCGCGCCCCCCAGGCCCTGGCGCGATTCCTGGCCTACAAGGGCTCCATCACCGTCAATGGCGTCAGCCTGACCGTCAACCAGGTGGACGATGCGCAGGATGGCAGCACCCAGTTCAGCATCAACCTCATCCCTCACACCCTGGAGCACACCACCCTGGGCGACCTGAAAGCCGGCGCCCGCGTGAATTTGGAGGTGGACCTGATTGCCCGTTACGTGGAGAGGATGCTGGGCGGCAGCCTACAATGATGGGATGCCCATCTCTCCCATTCCTGAGCTGATTGCCGAACTGGCCGCTGGTCGCATGGTCATCCTGGTGGATGAAGAAGACCGCGAAAACGAAGGCGATCTCGTCCTGGCCTCTGACCACGTCACGCCCGAGGCCATCAATTTCATGGCCCGCTTTGGCCGTGGCCTGATTTGCCTGACGCTGACGCGCGAGCGTTGCGAGCAACTGCAACTGCCACCCATGGCGGTGCGCAACGGCACCAAGCATGGCACGGCCTTCACCGTGTCCATCGAGGCCGCTGAAGGCGTGACCACCGGCATCTCGGCGGCCGACCGTGCCCGCACCGTGCAAGCGGCCGTGGCCCGCAACGCCCGCCCCGCCGACCTGGTTCAGCCCGGCCACATCTTCCCGCTGCAGGCGCAAGACGGCGGCGTGCTCATGCGCGCCGGCCACACCGAAGCCGGTTGTGACCTGGCCGCGATGGCGGGGCTCACGCCCTCGTCCGTGATCTGCGAGATCATGAAAGACGATGGCACCATGGCCCGTCTGCCTGACCTGGAGGTGTTTGCCCAAGAGCACGGGCTGAAGATCGGCACCATCGCCGACCTGATCCAGTACCGCAGCCGCAACGAATCCTTGATCGAGCGCCAGGGCCGACGCACCATGCTGACGCCCGAAGGCGAGTTCGACGCCACCGTCTTCAAGGACCGCACCGGGGCCCTGCACCTGGCCCTGAGCCTGGGACAGTGGGATCGGGAAGACGAGGTGCTGGTGCGCGTGCACGAGCCCTTCTCGGTGCTGGACTGGCTGGACGCCGGCAGCCGCAGCCACTCGTGGCCACTGCCCAAGGCCCTGGCCGCCGTGCGCGAGGCCGGTCGTGGCGTCATCGTGCTGTTGAACGTGGGCGACGACCCCGAGCGCCTGGGCGACCGCCTGCTGCCTTCGGGCCAGGCCGTGCCGCCCAAGCCACCGGCCGATTTGCGCACCTACGGGGTGGGTGCCCAGATCCTGCGCTCGCTGGCCGTGCAACGCATGCGCCTGATGGGCAACCAGCAGCGCCTGCCCTCGATGGTGGGCTTCGGGCTGGAAGTCACCGGCTTCCTGACCGCCGACGGTCAGTCGCTGGCCCCGTCACCCTGAGTTGAGGCGCCACCACCACAGGTTGATGGTTGCGAATTGCATTGATCTGCTCTTTTTTGTTTTCTTCTTCGCTCTTTTAGGATGATTGCTCATGCAAGGCGCTGACAAAGGACAAGCCGCTCGACTCGACGGCAAAGACCTGCACATCGGGATCGTGCAGGCCCGTTTCAACGACGAGATCACCGGCAAGCTGGCCGAACACTGCATCGACGAGTTGCAGAAGATGGGCGTGTCGCCCAAACACATCCAGCACGTGACCGTGCCGGGTGCGCTGGAGGTCTCCGTGGCCTTGCAGGCCATGGCCGTCACCGATCGTTACGACGCGCTGATCGCCTTGGGGTGCATCATCCGGGGTGAGACCTACCACTTCGAACTGGTGGCCAATGAGAGCGGCGCTGGCGTGACCCGCGTCAGCCTGGACCACGAGGTGCCGGTGGCCAACGCCATCCTCACCGTCGAGACCGAGGCGCAGGCCTGGGCCCGTGTCGATGAAAAAGGACGTGACGCAGCCCGCGTGGCGGTGGAGATGGCCAACCTGCTGGAAGACCTGCTGTGAGCGACACCATCAAGCCCAGTGCCCCACAAGGGCGTGCTGCCCGCAAGCCGGCCCCCGGTGGGCGTGACCGTGCCAAGTCCTCGCGCCGGCGTGCGCGCGAGTTCGCCCTCCAGGGCCTGTACCAGTGGCAACTGAACCCGGGTGACGTCGGAGCGGTGGACGCCCACGTCCGCGAAGACGAGGATTTTGCCCGGTGCGACCGCGCGCACTACGATGCGCTCTTGCACGGCTGCATCGATCAGGCGGCCGAACTGGACGCGGCCCTCATCACCTTCCTGGACCGGCCGGTGGACGAACTCTCGCCCGTCGAGCACGCGGTGCTGTGGATCGGTGCTTACGAGCTCAAGCACTGCCTGGACGTGCCTTACAAGGTGGCCATCAACGAGGCGGTCGAGCTGGCCAAGTCCTTTGGTGGCACGGACGGGCACAAGTACGTCAACGGGGTGCTGGACCACCTGGCGCCGGGTTTGAGACCCCAGGAAGTGGCCGCTGCGGGCCGCTCCGTTCGACGCTGATCGGTCAGCGAGGGCTGGTGTGAGCGGATGACGAGCACAAAGCCATCGACCGTGGAGGCCTCGGCCATGAGCGAGGGCGCTGCCGACGAGGCCGACCACAGCCTCGACACCCGCCCGCTGCCACCACCCACGCCACTGATCAGCGACCACCAGGCTCCTCAAGCCTTGCCCACCATCGGGCAGATCGGGCGCTATGACCTGAAGTTCCTGATCGGGGAGGGTGGTCTGGGCACGGTGTACGCCGCCTACGATCCGGTCTTGTCGCGCCTGATCGCGGTCAAGACCCTGCACGTGGACCTGCCGCAAGACGACCTGCCGGCGTTCAACGCCATGTTTCTTCACGAGGCGCGGGCCGTGGCGAGCCTGAGCCACCCGCACATCGTCACCGTGCACGACGCCGGGGTGAGCGAGCATGGCGCCTACATCGCCATGGCCTTGCTCAAGGGCAAGGACCTTCGACAATTGTTGGCCATGGGGTGGCGCCCGACGCCCGCCCAGGCCGCCCTCATTGTTCGCCGCCTGGCCGATGCGCTGGCCTATGCCCACCAACGAGGCGTGGAGCACCGGGACATCAAGCCGGCCAATGTGTTCATGACGGGGCGCACCCAGCCGTGCATCCTTGACTTCGGCATCGCGCGCATCCGCCAAACCGAGCGCCTGGGCCCCAAAGACGACCCCGAAAGCCGCCTGCAGGAGATGGTGGGCGGATCGCCCTATTACATGGCGCCCGAGCAGGTTCGCCGCGAGGCCCTGGATGCGCGGGTGGACGTCTACGCCTTGGGCGTGCTGCTGCACGAGTTGCTGACCGGGCGTCGCGTTTTTGGTGGCGACAGCCTGGAGGCCATTGCCGAGGCCGTCCTCCACGCCGAGGTGCCCTCTCCGGATCAGCTCAACCCGGCGGTGCCGGCGTCCTTGTCCGACATCGTCATGCGGGCCATGCACCGAGACCCCGGTCAGCGCATCCGCTCGGCCCGGCGGCTGGCACAAGAGCTGCGCGCATGGCTGGTGGTGCAAGATGAAGCGCGCCGCGTGTCGCGAGCCCAGCCGCCGGTCGCCGCCGACGGGGGGCGCGCCCGCAGGGGCCTGGGCTGGCTGGCAGGGGCAGGCTGGGCCATGGCCCTGCTGGGCCTGGGCTGGGGATGGTGGCAGCACCACACCGACCAGAGCAGCCTGGCCGAGGCGCAGCCACTGACACAGGCGCAGACGCAGACACCGGCGCAGACTCAGGGGCAAACGCAGGAACCTGTCCCGCCGCCATCGGCCCCCACCAGCCTGGCGCCTGACGAGGAGCCACAAACCACGCCGCCGCCCGCTGTGGAGGCACCGGTGACGACCGGACGTGTGCGCCTGGCCGTCAGTCCCTGGGGTGAGATCTGGGTGAATGGCGTGTTCCAGGGGGTGACACCGCCGCTCAACCAACTGGAGCTGCCGGCGGGCGAGCATGAAATTCTGGTGCGCAATGGCGCCTCACCCGACCGACGCGTTCGCATCACCGTGGAAGCGGGGCAAACCGTGCGCATCCAGCATCAGTTCTGAACCCCCACAGAAAGGAAACCCAGTCCATGACCGTGACGCCGACCTGGATTCCCGCCCTGCGCCTGGGTGTGGCCGCCGCCGTGGTGTGCAGCCTGTCTGCGTGTGGCGTGCTCTCCGAGCGCCCATCGACCACGGGGCGCCCTGCGGCGCCTGTGGTCACGGCACCCACCCAAGGGTCTTCAGGCGCGCCTGCCTCGCCCACCGAGTTGCCCGTGGCACCGCCAGATTCGGCAGATCGGGCCCAGGCGGCCTTGCAGCAGGGCCTGCAGGCTTATCGCGATGGCAAGTACACGCTGTCAGAGGCCCAGTTGCGCATCGCCGTCAAAGAGGGGCTGGACGATGGCGCCGACCTGGCCAATGCCCACAAGCACCTGGCGTTCATCTACTGCACCACCCAGCGCCAGGCCTTGTGCTCTGAATCGTTTCGCTCGGCCAGGCGCGCCGACCCCAGCTTCAAGCTGACGCGGGCAGAGGCCGGGCACCCGATGTGGGGCAAGGTCTACCGGCGTGCCTTGCGCATCAAGTGAGGCGGGTTCAGCCCAGCACCACGTCGATCCGCCGCTGAGCTTGGGCCTGCCAGCGCCGGCAGTCTTCGTGCAGCAGGTGCAGCGTTCGGGGATGGTCTTGCGCCCAGCGCTCTGACAGCAGCAACTGCGTGCGTCCGCGACTGGTGCGCAGCTCGGCCACCCGGCCGGGCAGGTCGATGCGTGCGTGGTGCAGGATGATGGCCACGCGCAGGCACAGCACCTGGGTCATCAACACGTGGTCGTGCAGGTGCTCGGCCAGTTTGATCAGCTCACCACGTTGCCCCAGCGCCAGCACCGCCAGCCGGCGCAGTTGCGATTGCGAGAACCCGGGCGCGTCCACATGGCCCAGCAGGTAGGCGCTGTGTCGATGGTGGTCGTGGTGCGACACCATCATGCCGATTTCGTGCAGCAAGGCGGCCCAGCCCAGTTCTCGCCATTCTTCGCCGTCAGCGCGTCCCACGTGAGAGGCCACGCCTCGCCACAGCGACAGCGCCCGCGTTCGCACCCGGTCTGCGTGGGTGGTGTCCACGCGAAAGCGCTGCTGCAGTTCGCGCACCGACAGGTCGCGCGGGTCGGGCAGGCGGTGGTTGCGTGCGGCTTCCAGGCGCTCTTCCAGGTCGAAGATGACCCCCTGACGCAGCGCACCTTTGGCCGGGCGCAGCACCTCGATGCCGAAGTGCAGCAACAGGGTGTAGAGGATGGACAGCCCGCCACCCAGCACCGCCTTGCGGTCGGCTTTCAGCCCCGGCAGTTGCAGGTCGTCGATCGAGCCGGCATCGATGCAGCGCTCAATGCACCAGCGCAGCGCTGCCGGCGTGATGCACCCATCGGTGATGCCCGAGGCCGCCAGGATCTGGGAGACCGCGCCCACCGTGCCCGATGAGCCCAGGGCCTCGCGCCACTGCTCACGGTTGAACGCCGTCAGGGCCTCTTCGAACTCGGCGCCCGCAGCGATCTGCGCGGCGCGAAAGCCCGCAGCGGTGTAACGTCCCCCCGGGAAATGTTGCAGTGACAGGCTGACCGAGCCCACCCCAAACGATTCGACCTGCCGGGCTTGCCGGCCTTGGCCCAGGATCATCTCGGTGGAGCGCCCACCAATGTCGATGACCAGGCGTGGCAGTTCGCTGGGCTGCAGCCGCGACACGCCCTGGTAGATGAGGCGGGCCTCTTCCCGGCCGGCAATCACTTCGATGGGGTGGCCCAGCACCAGGTTGGCACGCATCAGGAAGGCGTCCCGGTTGCGGGCCTCGCGCAGGGTTTGGGTGGCCACGGCCCGCACCTGCCACGGCGCAAAGCCACGCAGCCGCTGGGCGAAACGCGCCAGGCAGGCCAGCCCTCGCTGGGTGGCCTCTTCGGTCAGTTGCCCATGGGCATCCAAGCCGCCACCCAGGCGCACGGTTTCCTTGAGGTAGTCCACCCGCTTGTAGCGGCCTTTGTGAACTTCGGCGATTTCCAGGCGAAAGCTGTTGGAGCCGATGTCGATGGCGGCCAGCATCGAGGGGAAGCGACTGGCCGGCGTGAGCCCGGCCTGGGCCTTGCTAGCAGTGACTGAGAGCTGTTTGTCCATGGGGCTATTGTCCCTCCATCCCGAGTGGCTTCCGTGACAGTGGTGGCCTTGGCGGTGGTGGGCGGGCGACAGCGCTGCGAGCCTGTGTTGACAGCATTGATAAGATCGATCGCATGACCCTGACCTATATCCTGATCGCCACCCTGGTGGGTGGCGTGGTGTCCGTGCTGCTGGCCGCAGCCCTCACTGCACCGATGCTGGCCGTGCTCGTGCGCCATCTGGTCAGCCTGTCTACCGGGGTCTTGCTGGGCACGGCCCTGCTGCACGTGCTGCCCGAGGCGTTCGAGTCGCACGCCTCGCCGCACGCCTTGTTCCTGACCCTGCTGGGCGGGCTGCTGTTTTTCTTTTTGCTGGAGAAGGCCGAGCTGTACCGGCATGGCCACCACCACGAACACGACGATCACCACCACCACCATGGTTTCGACAAGGAGCAAGCCGGACGGGGTGGCTGGAGCGTGCTGGTGGGCGACAGCATCCACAACTTCTGCGATGGGGTGCTGATCGCCGGGGCCTTTCTGGTCGATCCCGGGGTGGGGCTGTTCACGGCGCTGGCCATCATCGCCCACGAGATCCCGCAGGAGGTGGGCGACTACATCGTGCTCATCAACGCGGGGTTTTCCAAAGGCAAGGCCCTGTTGTTCAATGCCTTGTCGGGCCTGGCCGCAGTGGCGGGGGGCGTACTGGGCTACTTTTTGCTGGGCCCGTGGCAAGAATTGCTGCCTTACCTGATGGTGGTGGCCGCCAGCAGCTTTGTGTACGTGGCGGTGGCCGACCTCATCCCGCAATTGCAAAAGCGCCTGAACCTGAAGGACACGGTGCTGCAGGTGGTGTGGCTGGGTGTGGGGCTGGGTGTGATTGCCTTGCTGGTGGGCGGGCATGACCACGCATCGCACGACCACGCCGGTGACCATGGGCACGACCACGGCGAGGAGCACGCCTTACCCGATAGCGCAGCCTCAGGCGCGGGCACGCCCTGAGCGCAAGCGGGTGGCCGTCACGCCGGCCGCCACGATGAGGCCCGTGCCGACCACCGCCAGGGCGTCCACCGGGTCGTCAAACAGCAGCACGCCCAGCACAAAGGCGTGTGCGATGCCGAGGTACTGCAGGCTGGCCATGGCCAGCGCCTCGCCGCGTGCATAAGCGCGTGTCATGAGCAACTGCGCCAGGGTGGCAAACACGCCCAGGCCGATCAGCCACACCCAGGTCAGCCCCTGGGGCAGGCGCCAGGCGTGCAGCCCCGACTGGCTCATGACCAGGCTGATGAGCAAGCCGGCCACCGTGCCGAACACCGAAAAGTAAAACACCACGCGGTACTCTGGCTCGCCTGCGCGGCCCAACTGCATCACCTGCAGGTAAGCCCAGGCCGCCAGCATGCCTGAGGCCAGGCCCATGAGGCCTTCCAGCCATTGGTCGGCCGCCAGGGTGGGGCGCAGCACCAGGGCCACGCCCATGAAGCCGATGGCGATGGCCAGCAACAGGGGGCGAGGCACGGGGGTGGGGGATTGCCCCCGCCATCGCAGCCAGGCGGTTTGCAGCACGAAGAACACCGCCATCCACACCGACGAGGTGTAGTTGAAGGTGACGGCCGTGCCCAGCGGCAGCTTGGCGATGGCGTAGAACCACAGGCTCAAGGCCACCACGCCGGCAAACCCTCGCCAGAAGTGCATGGCCGGTACGCGGGTCCGCAAGGGCAGGCCCCGCCCCCAGGCCAGCGCCCCGATGAACAGCACCCCCACCAGCCCCCGAAAGAACACCACCTCGGCGGTGGAGACCTGGGCAGAAGCCAGCTTGACGCACACCCCCATCGCTGCGAACAGCAAGGTGGCCAGCACCATCAGCAGGGCGGGGGAGGTGCGCAGACGCTCAGTCCTTGAAGGTCATCACGCGGCGGTACCACTCGTGGAAGTGCTGCATGCCGTCTTCCATGGGGCTTTGGTAGGGACCGACCTCGTTGTCGCCACGGGCCATCAGGGCGCGACGACCGGCGTCCATGCGCTCGGCGATCTCGTCGTCCTCGATGCAGGTCTCCATGTAGGCCGCACGCTGGGCTTCGACGAACTCGCGCTCGAAGGCCGCGATCTCTTCGGGGTAGTAGAACTCCACCACGTTGAGGGTTTTTTGCGGGCCCTGCGGGTACATGTTCGAGACCACCAGCACGTGCGGATACCACTCCACCATCATCGTGGGGTAGTAGGTCAGCCACACCGCGCCTTGCGAGGGCTTCTCGCCACCGCGGTAGTTCATCAGCACTTCGCGCCACTTCTTGTAGACGTCAGAGCCCGGCTTGTCAAAGCCCTTGGCCACGCCCACCGTCTGCACGGAGTACTCGTCGGCCATGTCCCAGCGCAGGTCGTCACAGGTCACGAAGTTGCCCAGCCCGGGGTGGAAGGGGCCGACGTGGTAGTCCTCCAGGTAGACCTCGATGAAGGTCTTCCAGTTGTACTCGCACGTGTGCAACTCGACGTGGTCCAGCACGTAGCCGCTGAAATCCAGGTCGCCGCCGGGCTTGAAGCGCGCGTCGATGCCGGCCAGGTCGCGGGCGATGTCTCGGCCGTTGTCCTCGAACAGCAGACCGTTCCAGTCGCGAACCTTGTAGTTGTTCAGGTTCAGGCAGGGGTCGTGGTCGAAGTGCGGCGCGCCGATCAGCTCGCCTTGGTGCGAGTACGTCCAGCGGTGCAGTGGGCACACGATGTTGTGCCGGGAGTTGCCGCGACCCTTGAGCATGATGGCCTGCCGGTGACGGCAGACGTTGGAGATCAGCTCGATGCCTTGGGGCGTGCGCACCAGCACACGGCCTTCCTGTTCCTGGGGCAGGGCATAGTAGTCACCCACCTCGGGCACGCTCAGCGCGTGGCCGAGGTAGCGAGGTCCGGACTGAAAGATGCGTTTTTGCTCCTCCTTGTACAGTTGTTCGTCAAAGTAGACATGTACGGGCAGCTGTGTGGTGCTGCGGCGAAGAGCATTGAGCGCAGGACTCAGGTCGGACATGATCCCCAGGTTCTCCAAAAACCAATGTCAACCCCCTTGCGGCCGGCCTGGCGTGAGGATGGGCTCGGTGCGCAAGGACTGGGATCCCCGGGCCACGCAGGCGCGGGGGGCGGCAACCCGGTCGTGACCACATCGCCAGCCGCCCTGAGCCTGGGGCAGAGCTGGTGTACGCGGGCACCACGGGAGGGGGCGATTGTACCCTTGGGGGGCTCGCCGGGGGGAAACCCGACCCGGCTTTGCTGGATTGCGGCCCCCGGAAGGGGTGGGGCCTTCTCGTGGGCCCGCAGCGTGGCGCCAATAGAATACGCGTTTGCGCGCAACGCCGGCTGGCCGGCCTCGTCATCCTCTCTTGTCGCACATGCCCCGTTCTCCCTCTGCCCGTTCACCTGCCAGCACCAGCCCGTCGCCCGCCCCGGAGCCGGACTTGCCAGCGTCCTACGAAGCGGCGCTGGCCGAGCTCGAGCAGATCGTCGCGCAGATGGAATCTGGCGCCCTGCCGCTGGACGACCTGCTGGGCCGCTACCAGCGTGGGGCCGTGCTGCTGAATTTCTGCCGTGGCCGGCTGCAGGCCGTGGAAGAGCAAGTGCGCTTGCTCGAAGAAGGCGAACTGCGCCCCTGGAACCAGGCATGAATCAAGACCAAGATCAACGCTGGACCACCGAGGTGCTGGCGCGCGTGGAAGAGGCGCTGTCCGACTGGGTGCCCGGCGAAGCACCAGCCGGTCTGGGCGCGGCCATGCGTTATGGCGTGCTGGATGGTGGCAAGCGGCTGCGTGCCTTATTGGTGATGGGCGCGGCCCAGGCCGCGGGCGCAGACCTCCACCCCTCTGGCCGAGAGGCCGCGCTGCGGGCGGCCTGCGCGGTGGAGCTGATCCACGCCTATTCCCTGATCCACGACGACATGCCCTGCATGGACAACGACGTGCTGCGCCGGGGCAAACCCACCGTGCACGTGGCGTTTGGTGAAGCGCAGGCCATGTTGGCTGGCGACGCCATGCAGGCCCTGGCCTTCGAGGTGTTGACCCCCGACGATGAAGATGGGCGCAGCGCCGTGCCGCCAGACCTGCAGGCCCGCCTGTGCCGTTTGCTGGCGCACGCGGCAGGGCAGTCGGGCATGGCCGGTGGTCAGGCCATTGACCTGGCGAGCGTGGGTCATGCCCTGGACGAGGCCACGCTGCGCGACATGCATGAGCGCAAGACGGGGGCCCTGCTGCGCGCCAGCGTGCAGATGGGGGCCGCCTGTGGCGGCTTGCGACCAGGCTTGCCCGCCTGGTCGGCCCTGACGGCGTACGGCCATGCCATGGGCCTGGCCTTTCAGATCGTGGATGATGTGCTGGACGCCACCCAGGATTCGGCCCAACTGGGCAAGACCGCCGGCAAAGATGCCGACGCCAACAAGCCCACCTACGTGAGCCTGCTGGGCCTGGACGGCGCGCAGGCGGAAGCCGAGCGCTTGCTGGACCGTGCACTGCAGGCCCTGGAGGCCATGGACGCCACGCCGGCCAGCCTGGCGCCGCTTCGCGGCATCGCCGAGCGCATCGTGCGCCGTGACCATTGAACACCGCCCAGACGGTGCCCGACAAAACAAGGATGTCCCCCATGAGCCACCCCCTGCTGTCACGCATCGACAAGCCGGCCGATTTGCGGCATCTGTCGCGCGCCGAACTCAAGCAACTCGCCGTTGAGCTGCGTGATTACCTGCTTCAAAGCGTGTCCCGCACGGGCGGTCACCTGTCGTCCAACCTGGGCACGGTGGAGCTGACCATCGCCTTGCACCACGTGTTTCACACCCCGGAAGACCGGCTGGTGTGGGATGTGGGTCACCAGACCTACCCGCACAAGATCCTGACCGGCCGCCGGGACCGCATGGGCAGCCTGCGTCAGTACGGCGGCATGAGCGGTTTTCCCCGGCGCGATGAAAGCGAGTACGACACCTTCGGCACGGCCCATTCGTCCACCTCCATCTCGGCCGCACTGGGCATGGCCATTGGCGCGCAGTTGCGCGGCGAGGCCCGCAAGGCGGTGGCCATCATCGGCGATGGCGCCATGACGGCGGGCATGGCCTTTGAGGCGCTGAACAACGCCGGCGTGCCGCATGCCGGCAAGATGCCCGAGCTGCTGGTGGTGCTCAACGACAACGACATGTCGATTTCGCCGCCCGTGGGCGCGCTGAACCGTTACCTGGCGCGTTTGATGTCAGGCCGCTTCTACATGAGCGCCCGCGAAAGCGCCAAGCAGATGCTGAGCAATGTGCCGCCCTTGTTCGAGCTGGCCAAGAAGCTGGAAGAACACGCCAAGGGCATGGTCGTGCCCGGCACCATCTTTGAAGAGTTTGGCTTCAACTATGTGGGCCCGATCGATGGGCATGACCTGGACAGCCTGATCCCCACGCTGGAGAACCTCAAGCAGGCCAGCGGCCCGCAGTTTCTGCACGTGGTCACCAAAAAGGGCTATGGCTACAAGCTGGCCGAGGCCGACCCCATCGCCTACCACGGGCCGGGTAAGTTCGACCCGGCCGTGGGCCTGCAAAAGCCCGCCCCCACCGACACCCCGCCCAAGCCCACCTTCACGCAGGTGTTTGGCCGATGGTTGTGCGACATGGCGGCGGCCGACCCGCGCCTGGTGGCCATCACGCCCGCCATGCGTGAGGGCTCGGGCATGGTCGAGTTTCATCAGAAATTTCCGGGCCGTTACTTCGATGTGGGGATTGCCGAGCAGCACGCGGTGACCTTCGCCGCTGGCCTGGCCTGCGAGGGCCTCAAGCCCGTGGTGGCCATCTATTCCACCTTCTTGCAGCGGGGCTACGATCAGCTCATCCACGACGTGGCCATCCAGAACCTGCCCGTGGTGTTTGCGCTGGACCGCGCCGGCATCGTGGGGGCCGATGGCGCCACGCACATGGGCGCGTTCGACATCGCCTACTGCCGCTGCATCCCCAATGTCAGCATGCTGACCCCCGCCGATGAGGCCGAGACCCGTCAGGCCTTGAGCGCCGCCTATGCGCAAAACCACCCGGTGGCGGTGCGCTATCCGCGCGGCACGGGTGCCGGGGTGCCGGTGCCCACCGACCTGAACCCCATGCCCTGGGGCCAGGGCGAGGTGCGTCGGCAGGCGGCTGCGGCGAAACCAGCGGGCCAGCGTGTGGCCATCCTGGCGTTCGGTACCTTGCTGTATCCGGCCTTGCAGGCCGCCGAGGCGCTGGATGCGACCGTGGCCAACATGCGCTTCGTCAAGCCCCTGGATGTGGAACTGGTCAAGCAACTGGCCGCCTCCAACGACCTGCTGGTGACGGTGGAAGAGGGCTGCGTGCAAGGCGGTGCAGGTTCGGCGGTGGCCGAGGCGCTGGCCGCTGCGGGCCTGGCCGTGCCCATGCTGATGCTGGGCCTGCCCGATGAGTTCGTGGAGCACGGCGATCCGGCCAAGCTCTTGGGCTTGTGCGGGCTGGACGCGGCCGGCATCGAGCGGACCATCCGGGACCGGCTGGCGGCGACCGCCTGAACCGATGCGGGGTGGATGGTCCGGTCCGATGGCCGCGCCGCGCCTCCCTAACGCAGTAATCGCAGGCCGCCGTCAGGCGGCTTGTTTTTGCTCGTCGCCGCAGGCGCCTCCGCAGCCATGGATGGCCTGCGCTGGCAGCGCCTCGGGCTGGCTGAGCGCGCCGGTCACGGGGTCGTAGCCCACGCTCTTGAGGTGCAGGGCCAAGCCCGCATCCATGGTCTGGGCGTGGTGCGGAAACCAGAGCGTCAACTCGTGCGCCATCTGGCGAATCGGTGGCAACTGGCCCTGCTGGCCCAGCGTCAAGCCTTCTTTCAACACCTTGAGCACCACGGCGTGCTGCGTCAGGTGGCAACTGCCCGGTGCGAAGCCGGTGGCCAGCATCCAGCGGTCTTCCTGGGCAAAGTGGGCCTCGGTGTGGTCCACCAGGGCTTGCCAGTGCGCCACCAGATCGTCATCCGACGCTTGCTGGACGGTGGCCAGCAACTCGACGAACTCCACATGGGTCTGATCCATGACGGGCATGGACAGGCTCAATGCATCCGACCACACCAAGCCGGGTGTCACAGGGGTGTTGTGTACAGAGGGGGCTGATTCAGACATGGACGCAGGGTAGCGGGGACGTCTCTGCCGCGCCTTGCGTTGCCTCAAGGTCTGGCCGCGCGACGCTCAGCCCGAGCGGCCTGGGCGGCCCGGGGCGGTGGCGCACGATGCGCCCTGTTCGGTCGCCGGCGTAGGTAATCACCGATGCTCGCATGGGCTCGGGGGCCTAGATTCGGTGCGTCTGGTTGTTCGCTTCCCCCATGAGGTACCCCGTGCGTCACGTCACCCTGTTCAATCTCCGTCGCACCCTGGTCGTCGCCCTGATGTTGTGGGTGGCCGGCGCGGCCCATGGCGCCAGCACCGACGCCCGAACGCGCCACCCCATCGTGCTGGTGCACGGATTGATGGGCTGGGACAACATCCTAGGTTTGGACTACTGGTACAACATTCCGGCGGCCTTGCGACGCTCGGGTGCCACCGTGCTGGTGGCCAAGGTGTCGGCGGTGAACGACAACCAAGTGCGTGGCGAGCAATTGCTCAAGCAATTGCGCGAGTGGCAAGCGGCCAAGGGCTACACCCAGTTCAACTTGGTGGGACACAGCCAGGGTGGTCCCACCGCCCGTTATGTCGCCGGTGTGGCGCCAACGTTGGTGGCCAGTGTCACGTCGGTGCAGTCACCCCATGTGATTGACGCCGCCGAGCCAGATTCCATCCTGTCGGTGCTGTCGTCCCAGCCCGGCCTGTTCGCCACCTTGGGCAAATTGATCGACTGGCTATCGGGCAGTGGGTCGCTGCCGCAGGATCCGGCGGCGCTGCAGGCCTGGGCCACCGACACGGCCGCTTTCAATGCCCGGTGGCCGGCCGGGATGCCGAGCACCCCGTGCGGCCAGGGCACCGAGCTGGCTTTCAATGGGGTGCGGTACTACGCTGTGGCTGGCAACGTGGCCAAAACCAATGCCTGGGACCCGTCTGACCTGATCTTCAAGGAGGGCGCGACGCCCAGCGATGGTTTGGTGCCGGTGTGCTCGGCGCACTGGGGCAAGGTGCTGCGCGACGACTACCCCTGGAATCACTTCGATGGCGTCAATCAGTTCTTTGGGCTGATTGGCAAGTCCGCACCAGACCCAGTGGCCTTCTATGTGCAGCAGGCCAGCAGGCTCAAGGGCCTGGGCCTTTGAGCCTTGGCTCGATCAGGGCTGGGTGGCGCTGCCGCCCAGGCGCTGGCGGTGACGGGCCACCTGCGCCCGCACTTGCTCGGGCGCGGTGCCGCCCAGCAGGTTGCGGGCGTTGAGCGAGCCGCGCAGGCTCAGCACCTCGTACACATCCTTTTCGATGGCGGGGTTGTAGGCCTTGAGCTGGTCCAGCGACAGCTCCGACAGGTCCACGCCCGCAGCGATGGCGTCTTTCACGGCGTGGGCCACCACCTCGTGTGCATCGCGGAAGGGCAGGCCCTTTTTCACCAGGTAATCGGCCAGGTCGGTGGCGGTGGCGTAGCCCTTCTTGGCGGCGCGCTCCATGGCTTCGGGCTTGACGGTGATGCCGGCGGCCATCTCGGCGAAGATGCGCAGGGTGTCCTTCAAGGTGTCGACCGTGTCGAACAAGGGTTCCTTGTCTTCCTGGTTGTCCTTGTTGTAGGCCAGGGGCTGGCCCTTCATCAGGGTGATCAGGCCCATCAGGTGGCCCACCACGCGGCCGGTCTTGCCGCGCGCCAGCTCGGGCACGTCGGGGTTCTTCTTCTGCGGCATGATCGACGAGCCGGTGCAGAAGCGGTCGGCCAGGTCGATGAAGCCGAAGCTCTGGCTCATCCACAGGATGAGCTCTTCGCTCAGGCGCGACACATGCACCATCAAGAGCGACGCGGCCGAGGTGAACTCGATGGCGAAGTCGCGGTCGCTCACCGCATCCAGGCTGTTCTGGCTGACGCCCTCGAAGCCCAGCGTGCGGGCCACGCGCTCGCGGTCCAGCGGGTAGCTGGTGCCGGCCAGCGCGGCCGAGCCCAGGGGCAGGCGGTTGATGCGGCGGCGCAGGTCGACCATGCGTTCCGCATCGCGGGCGAACATTTCCACATAGGCCAGCAGGTGGTGACCGAAGGCCACGGGCTGGGCCACCTGCAGGTGGGTGAAGCCAGGCAGGATCACGTCGGCATTCTGCTCGGCCACATCGACCAGGGCTTTTTGCAGCTCGGTCAGCAGCACGCCGATTTCATCGACCTCGCCGCGCAGCCACAGGCGCACGTCGGTGGCCACCTGATCATTGCGCGAGCGGCCGGTGTGCAGGCGCTTGCCCGCGTCGCCCACCAGCTGGGTCAGTCGGGCTTCGATGTTCAGGTGCACGTCCTCCAGGTCGAGCTTCCACTCGAACTGGCCGGATTCGATCTCTTGCGTGATCTGCGCCATGCCCTTTTGGATGGCGGCCAGGTCGTCGGCCGAGATCAGGCCCTGGGCGCAGAGCATGTCGGCGTGGGCCAGCGAGCCCTGGATGTCGGCCTGCCACAGGCGTTTGTCAAAAAACACGCTGGAGGTGTAGCGCTTGACCAGCTCGCTCATGGGCTCGGAAAACAGGGCCGACCAGGCCTGGGACTTTTTGTCGAGTTGGTTGGTGCTCATGGGACGATCCGGTGGCGCGTGCATCACGCAAAATGTGCAAACCATGGATTCTAAAGAGACTGACCGCCCAGATCGGCCGGCGCCGCCAGATGCCGTGTCTGATCATGCTGCCTGGGGCGCCACCACGCAGTTTGGCGTGGCCGGCACGGAGCTGCCCTCGGGAAGCGCTGCGCCGCGCCAGCCCTCGGCGTTTGACGTGTGCCACGTTGGTGTGGTGCTGCGGGCGGTGCTGGGTGTTCAGCTGATCACCGGGCTGGGCAGTTTGTACCTGGCTGCGGCGCCATCGGCCTGGCTGGCCCAATGGGCCCAGGCGTCTCTGGTGTCTCTGCCCGCCTGTTTGATGTGGCTGCTGCTGGCCTGCAGCCTGCGCCCCTGGCTGGACCGGCAGCCCGCGATGGTTCAGTGGCTGATGGCCACAGCCCTGGGGGCGCTGTGTGGCGGGCTGGCGCGCTGGCAACTGCAATGGCTGCTGGCCCCCCTGGTGGACGACGCCGCGGCCCTGTGGCCCCTGGTGGCCCCCACGCTCACGGGCGCGGCCCTGGGGGCGGTGGGTTTGTACTGGCTGCGGGCCCGGGCCCACAGCGAGTTGCCGGCCCATGTGGCGGCGCGCCTGGACGAGCTGCAGGCCCGCATCCGCCCACACTTTCTGTTCAACACCCTGAACACGGCCATGGCCCTGGTTCAGGTGGACCCACAACGCGCCGAGGCGGTGCTGGAGGACCTGGCCGAGCTGTTCCGTCAGGCGCTGGTCTCGCCCGCCGCCCGCACCACCCTGGGGGCCGAGGTCGATCTGGCCCGTCGTTACCTGGGCATCGAACAGTTGCGCTTCGGAGACCGCCTGACCGTGCGCTGGGAGCTGGAGCCGGGCACGCAAGAGGCGCTGGTGCCGTCGTTGCTGCTGCAGCCCTTGGTGGAGAACGCTGTTCGCCACGGCGTGGAGCCCGACCCCCAGGGGGGCTGGATCGTCATCCGCGCGCGCGTTCAGGGGGACAAGGTCGAGTTGAGCATCCGCAACTCCCTGCCGCCGGCAGGGCAGGCGCAGGCGCAGGTGCGGCAAGGGCACGGCATGGCCCTGCGCAACGTGCGGCAGCGCCTGATGCTGATGCATGATGTGGAGTCCACGTTCGACGCCGGGGTGCAGCATGACACGGCCGATCGGCAGCCACCGGTGTACGTGGTGAAGTTGGCCTTTCCTTTGCGACATGGAGACCATGGATGGACCCGTTGATCGACGAGGCCTTGCGTGTGGTGCTGATCGATGACGAGCCGCTGGCGCGACTGCGGCTGCGTGGGCTGCTGGCCCACAGCAGCGTGCCCAATGGCGTGCTGGCCGAGTTTGGCGAGCCGGTCACGGCGCTGGACGCCCTGCGCGAGCAAGACCTGGCGCGGGATGCCGCCGACGTGGTGCTGCTCGACATCCAGATGCCGGGTCTGGACGGCATGGTGCTGGCGGCCCGCTTGCGCGAGATGCGCCGCCCACCGGCGGTGGTGTTTGTCACGGCCCATGCGGTTCACGCCCTGAGGGCGTTTGACCTGGCGGCGGTGGACTACCTGACCAAGCCGGTTCGACTGGAGCGCCTGGATGCCGCGCTGGCCAAGGCCCGCACCTGGGTGCACGCGCGTCGCCTGAGTCAAGCGGCCGACGTGACCGACGACGATGAGGTGTTGGTGGTGCGCACGCGCGAGCGCCTTGAGCGCATCCCCTTGGGGGCGGTCCTGTATTTCCGGGCGGAGCAAAAGATCGTCAGCCTGAGAACGGCGGACCGCACCCTGGTGATCGACGAGTCACTGACCGAGCTGGAGTCCCGCGTGGGGTCGCGATTCGTGCGGGTGCACCGCAATGCGCTGGTGGCGCGCAAGGCCATGCGGGCGCTGGAGCGTCGCCACGATGATGATGAGGGGGGTGACGGTGCCGAGGGCTGGGCCGTGCAGGTCACACCCACCCAGGAGTGGCTGCAGGTGTCGCGACGGCAAGTGACCGCCGTGCGCGACGCCATGGCCGTGTCGATCTGATCAGAAGCCCAGGCTGGCCAGCAGATCGTCCACTTCGCTCTGGTTGGCCACCACGTCGGTGCGGCCCTCGGCGTCCACCACGGGGCCTTCCAGTTTGGGCTCTTTGCTGTCTGTGGCAGGGTGGTGGTGGGCGGTCAGTGCGGCTTCCACCTTCTGGGCCTGCTCCGGTGGTGCGGCTTGCACCAGCAGCTTCACCAGCTGGGTTTCCAGGTCGTTGGCCAGCCTGACCACCTTGGCCACCACCTGGCCGGTCAGGTCATGAAAGTCCTGCGCCATCATGATGTCCGTCAGGTGAGCGTCCACACGGTGGGTGGTGGCCTCCACGTCCTGCACGAAGTTGTAGACGGCACCGGTGGCCACGGCCTTCACCGGATCGGCGGTGATCAATTCGGCCAGCTTGCGCGTTTCGGTGGCGATGTGATCCTGCTCGGCCTTGGCCGTGTCCACCAGGTTCAGCACCTTTTCGGCCGCGTCGGCGGTCTTGGTGGCGATGTAGTTCAGGCGGCTGCGCGCATCAGGCAGGTCATCGACCGTGTTCTTCAGGCCAGGCAGCACCCCCAGCATGTTCAGCGTGTCGTGCAACTGGCGGGTCAAGGTGCCCAGTTGCTGGAAGATCTCCGGCGAGGCCGCCGGCATGCTCATGTTTTCAGGCAGATCGACTTTCATGGAGGGCCCCTGTGGATGTTTCGGTCACGCCGCGGCGGTGAGCTTTTGCATGATCTTTTGCACCTTCTCTTCCAGCGTCGCTTTGGTGAAGGGCTTGACGATGTAGCCTGCCGCGCCCGACTGGGCCGCCAGAACGATGTCTTCTTTTTTGGCCTCGGCCGTCACCATCAGCACGGGCAGGTGCTTGAGCGCGTCGTCGGTTTTGATGGCCTTGAGCAACTCGAAGCCGTTCATGTTGGGCATGTTGATGTCGCTGACGACAAAATCGAACTTGCCGTTTTTGAGCATGTTGAGCGCCACAGCGCCGTCTTCGGCCTCTTCGGCGTTCACGTAGCCGATTTCCTTGAGCAGCCCTCGCACAATGCGGCGCATGGTGGAAAAGTCGTCCACGATGAGAAACTTCATGTCGGCGGGATTGCTCATGTCGCGTCCTTGTGTCGGTGTTCGGCCAGCGGGCCTGTCGTGCTGTCTGGTTATCGGCCGGTGATGGCCGGTCTTGAGAGGGGCAATTCCAGCGCCGTCACCGCGCCAGAGGCGGCTGGGGTGTCTGCCGGTGAAGACGCGCTGGTGTCTTCTTCCTCGGCGTCCGGGTCCTCGCCCGCTTCAGCCTGTGCCGTGCTGTAGAACCGGTCTTCGGCTTCGCGGTTCATCACGATGATGCTGATGCGTCGGTTCAAGGGGCTGAGGGGGTCTTTTTTCTCGAAGGGCATGGAGGCGGCCAGCCCTTGCACCCGCAAGACGCGTTCGCCCGGCAGGCCGCCTGCGATCAACTCGCGTCGGGAAGCATTGGCGCGGTCTGCCGACAACTCCCAGTTGCTGTAGCCAATGTCGCCCCGTGAGAAGGGCAGGGCGTCGGTGTGCCCCTCGATGGTCAGCCGATTGGGCACCTCGCGCAGCACGCCGCCAATGGCCTGCAAGATGTCGCGCATGTAGAGGTTCACCACGGCCGAGCCGCTGTCGAACATGGGCCTGAACTGATCGTCGACGATCTGGATGCGCAGCCCTTCGGCCGTCAGGTCCAGCTGGATCTGCGACTGAAACTTCGACAGGCGCTCGTCATTGGCGATCACCTCCTGCACCTTGCGCATCAGCACGCGCAGGCGCTCGGCCTCGGCGCGCAGTTGCTCGGCACGAATGGCCTTTTTGCGCATTTTTTCTTCGGCCGTCTCGGAGCTGCCCTTTTTCACCTGCCCCACCGATTCGGTCAGGCTGTTGCCCCCGCCTTTGACGATGGACGAGGCATCTCCCGCACCGCTGCCGCCAAAGAAGGCCACCTTCAACGGGCTGTTGAAGTAGTCCTGAATGCCCTTCTTGTCGCCCTCGGTGGTCGAGCCCAGCAGCCACATGAGCAGGAAGAAGGCCATCATGGCCGTCACGAAGTCGGCGTAAGCGATCTTCCAGGCGCCACCATGGGCGGCATGACCGCCCTTCTTGATGCGCTTGATGATGATCGGCTGGACCTTCTTGGAATCACCGGCCATGTCAGGTTCCTTGGCTGCGCGGGCTCAGGGGGGCGCTCACGAATCGCTCACTTCTTCTTCACGTGGGCTTCGAGCTCGGCGAAGGTGGGGCGCTCGGTCGAGTACAGCACCTTGCGGCCAAACTCGATGGCCACCTGCGGGGCATAGCCCTGCATGCTGGCCAGCAGCACGGTTTTCACCGCCTGGAATTCCTTGGTGCCCTCGTCGAGCTTTTGCTCCATGAGGCCCGCCAGAGGCTCCACCACGCCATAGGCCAGCAAAATGCCCAGGAAGGTGCCCACCAGGGCCGAGGCGATCATGCCGCCCAGCACGGCCGGTGGCTGCCCCACCGAGCCCATGGTGTTCACCACCCCCAGCACGGCGGCCACGATGCCGAACGCCGGCAGGGCGCCAGCCAGCCGCGCCACAGCCGCGCAGGGCGCGTGCCCCTCGTGGTGGTGGGTGTCGATCTCGTTGTCCATCAGGGTTTCGATCTCGTGGGCGTTGAGGTTGCCCGAGACCATCATGCGCAGGTAGTCGGTCACGAACTCGACCACGTGGTGGTCATGGCCGACGTTGGGGTACTTCTGGAACAGGGCCGAGTTGTGCGGGTCTTCGACGTCCTTTTCGATGGACATCAGGCCTTCCTTGCGCACCTTCTGCAGGATCTCGTACATCATGGCCATCAGCTCCATGTAGCGATCCTTGGTGTACTTGGAGCCCTTGAAGCAGGCGCCCAGCGCGCCACCCGTGGCCTTGAGCACCTTGGGCTGGTTGTTCACCACGAAGGCGCCCAGCGCGCCGCCCAGGATGGCCATCATCTCGGTGGGCAAGGCTTTGATGATCACATCCAGGTTGCCGCCGTGGATGATGTAGGCGCCAAAGATGCAGCCGAAGCAGACGACGTAGCCAATGATGGGAAACATGGTATTTCAGCGACGGGCCAATGTTCCTGCATCTTCCCGGACTGGGCTGCCGTTGAAGCCGTGAACAACACCACGCGGGGGGCGTTATTCCAGGGGCTTTTCCGTCATGCGCAAGACCGGTGATCCCAGAAAAAAGCGGACCCCTGCCGGGGCCCGCCCAAATGCACGCAACACGTGCTAGGAGGAGACAAGCATGAACGCGTCTTTCGATGCGCTCCCCAACGGTATCGACCAAAGGGGATCAAACTTGAGGCGCGGCTTTCGCCGTCGCCCTCAATGCAGTTGCAGGGCGCCAGCGGCCTTGCCCTTGCCGGCGCGGGCGGGCGGGTTGCACAGGCCGCAGGTGAAGTGGCGGGCGATCTCGTGCGGGTGGGTCACGAAGTGGCCACCGCAC